>JANYGY010000180.1 GCA_025362255.1 Planctomycetales bacterium | reverse complement strand
ATGTTTCGCACGCCGTTGGGCGCCGTCGATCCGATGCAGGATGTGGCCGAAGTCACCGCCAAGCTGACCCTTGAGCCCGATTTGGTGGCGGCGATCAAAACCCACTTCGGCAAGGTCGCCGACAGCGGGGCGTTGGCCAAGGCGATCGAATCCGGCGAGCGCGCCAAAATGTTGCGCGCGGTGGCCGAACAGGTCAGCGGTGCAGCGATGGTCTACCTGCGCCCCGAAACCGCGCAGGCGATGTTCGTGCAGTTCAAGAACGTGATGAACGCGATGTCGCTCAAGCCGCCGTTCGGCATCGCCCAGATGGGCAAGTCGTTCCGCAATGAGGTCACGGTCGAGCACTTCATCTTCCGCTCGTGCGAATTCGAACAGATGGAGATGGAATTCTTCTGCGAGCCGGGCACCCAGGGCCAGTGGATGGATTATTGGAAGGAGCAGCGCATGGCGTGGTGGCAGCGCTACGCCAACGATCCGTCGAAATTCAAATTCCGTCCGCACGCGGCCGACGAATTGGCGCATTACGCCGATCAATGCTTTGACGTCGAATACGAATATCCGTGGGGCTGGGGCGAACTCGAAGGCATCGCCTCACGCACGGATCACGACCTCCACGCGCACATGGAGGCCAGCGGCGAAGACCTGCGCTATATCGATGTCGAAACCGCCGATCCTAAGACCGGCGCCAAACCGTGGCGCTATCTGCCCTATGTGATCGAGCCGGCCGCCGGCGCCACCCGCGCGCTGCTGTGCTTTCTGCTCGACGCCTACCACGAGGAGACGCGCAAAGACAAGGATGGCCAACCGGTCACGCGCACCGTCCTCAAGCTGCATCCCAAACTCGCGCCGATCAAATGCGCGATCCTGCCGCTGATGAAAAAAGACGGCCTGCCGGAAAAAGCCCGCGAGATCATCGCCGCCCTGCTCAAAGCCGGGATCAACGCCAAGTACGACGACAAGGGCGCGATCGGCAAACGCTACGCCAAGCACGATGAAATCGGCACCCCGTACTGCATCACGGTCGATTACGATTCGCTTACCGACGGCCAAGTCACCATCCGCGACCGCGACACCACCGAACAAGTCCGCATCCCCATCGCCCAAGCCGTCGAACAAGTCCGCACCCGCATCGAAGGCTAAAATTCAGGAACGGGAGGACGAGAGGAACGACAACGGGAACAGGAGAAAAGGAGGAAAGAAGGAAAGAAGGAAAGGCAGGAGGAGAGCGGAAGGCCGGGGGTGTCTGGCTGACAACACGTGACTCAGCTCTGCTCCCTGACTTCTCTGCGGTCCTCTGCGCTCTCTGCGCCCTCCTGTTCTGAGGAGCGACAACAGGAACAGGAGAAAAGGAGGAAGACAGGAGAAGAGCTCAAGGCCTTCAACGGTCGGCTGATTTCAGGTGAATCAGCTCTGTTCCCTGACTTCTCTGCGGTCCTCTGCGTTCTCTGCGCCCTCCTGTTTTATCTCCATCTTCTGTCGTTTATTCAGCGACCGATGACGGTGATTCCTGCGCGGGCCATTTCTTTGGTGGCTTGGTCGAGATCCGTGGTCAAGCCGCCGGCGAGGTAGAGCCAGCGGCCGCGCAGGTCGAGGCCGGCGGAGCGCAGCATGTCGAGGGTAAAATCGTGGCAGTTGTGGTACACTGACCACGAGTGAGCTGCGGGGTACAGGGTTGATGGGGTTCCCGGTTCGCGGGGCATGACCACGCCGGTCATCCAGTTGTTCTGCAGATCGGACACCAGCGCGTCGATGCCAGCCTGGTTGACCGGAAAGATCCACATCCGCAACTTGCCCAGCTCAAGTCCGGGGACGTCGACCAGTCCATTACGGGTGTGATCTGATTGGACGACGCCCTCGCCAGGAAAGAACACCAGGCCCAAGGCATGGAGCATCGAATTGTCGTAACCGGCAGTCCATTTCTCTTCGCCGAAATGGAGGGTCTGTTGCGGCCACGAAGCCGGTTCATCGCCAGTGTGCGGATCCAAAGCGGTGGGCAGCGCGGCTTTGTCGAGCACCACGCCGCTGTGGAAGCCGTCGGTGAAGACGACCAGCTGATGATCGGCATGGAGGCCCGCTGGCGGCATCGTGCGCACCGTCGCGCAGCCTGACGCGGCCAGCAGCGCAACGCACATGAGCAACGACATCAACCAACGCGAATGCCCTGGCTGCGCCATGTCAGTTCCCCGCAACCGCGATGGTTTGACTGAGATGATGGGTGAATGCCGGCGGCACGACCACCGTGCTGTCGGCCGCATTGGCAGCCTCGACGCACAGCATGTTCGGCCACGCGTCAGCGCCGAAGTCAGTCATCGCCTTGGCTTTTTCGCTCCACGGATTCCAGATCACGGTCGCGCCGCTGCCGGATTTGGTCAACGTGATCCGCCGTGCAAAACCGGGGTCGTCGATGACCACGACATCGGTCGCCGTGAGATAGACCCGATCGGTCTGACCGGTGACCATCATCGGCCCCGAGGCCTGCACCTTGCGCACGCCGCCGTCGACCTTGTCGAGGTAGGTTGCTCCGCCGAGACCGTTGAGGGTGACGTGGCGAACATCGGCAAGATTGAGATAGGTGTGCAGCGCCTCGCTGAGCAGGAAGGGCGCGTTGCCGCAGTTGCGGATCGCCAGTTCGAGAGTGAGCGTCGCCCCCACGGTGACCGTGAGGGTCGCTTCAAAGGCATACGGCCAGGCGGCATGCATCTGCGGATCTGCGATCAGCGACAAGACCACCGTGGTCCGGCCGTCGGCGAGTTCGCTGGTCCCGATTTGGGTCCAGCGGCGCTGGCGCAGCAGGCCGTGCGCCGGCTGCGCCGGATCCGTGGCGTGCGGCCCGAACCACGGCGCACACAGCGGAATACCGCCCCGAATAGCACTGCCCTCGGCAAAGCGGCTGAACGCACTCAGCCACAACACCGGACGCTGCCCACGCGGTTGGAAGTGCACCACGTGCGCGCCGAGCAGATGCACCACGGCCTCACCGAGGGCGTTCTCCAGCTGCAACGCAGGCAATCCATGATCGGTAATCGCGGTGACGGTCATGCGGGCATTCCTGTCTCGGTTGGCTGCGTCGGTTCGTTCGATGACTGCTCATTCGGCATCGGTTCTGGCGAGGACAGGGCCGCGATCGACACGCGCTGGGCGACCCGTTGCGCAATCGCGGTGAAGGCGCGGGCGGATACCGAATCCGGGCGCGCGGCGACCACCGGGGTGCCAGCGTCACCGGCTTCGCGGACGCCGATTTCCAAAGGCACGCGGCCGAGGAACGGCAGATGCATCACCGAGGCCTCACGCTCGGCCCCTCCGACGCCGAAGATCGGTTCGACGTGACCGCACCGGGGGCAGACGAACTCGCTCATGTTTTCGATGATGCCGAATACCTTGACCCCGACCTTCTGGAACATCGACACCGAGCGCCGCACATCGGCCAGCGCCACGGCTTGCGGCGTCGACACGATCACCGCCCCGGCCAGCGGCGCATTTTGGGCCAAGGTCAGCTGCACATCGCCAGTCCCCGGTGGCAGATCGACCAGCAGATAATCGAGTTCGCCCCACGCGACATCGCTGAGGAATTGCTTGAGCGCACCGACCAGCATCGGCCCGCGCCAGACGATCGCCTGGCGCTCTTCGACCAGGAAGCCGATCGAGATGAGCTTGATGCCATGCGCCTCAATCGGCACGAGTTTGCGCTCGACCACCTGCGGCTGGCGATTGACGCCCATCATCGTCGGAATCGACGGTCCATAAATATCTGCGTCGAGGATCCCGACGCGGGCACCGGTCTTGGCCAGCGCCAGCGCCAGATTCACCGTCACCGTGCTTTTGCCGACGCCGCCCTTGCCCGAGCCGATGCCGATCAGCTTGCGCACACCGGGAAGCACATTTTTTCCATCAGTACCTTTCGGTACCTCGGCGCTCACCGCGATCTCGGCGCGGGTGACGCCGCTGACCGACAGCGCCGCTGACCGGCATTGGTCCTCCAACTGCTGTTTCACCGGACAGGCGCCCGTGGTCAGCACTAGATCAAAACGGGCGACCCCGGCCTCGATCCGCAGATTGCGGATCATGTTGAGGGTCACCAGATCACGATGCAGATCCGGATCCTGTACGGTCGAAAGCGCGGTGCGCACCGCGGCAACAAGATCGGGCAAAGCGTCCATCAATGTGTCCCGGGAGGGAAAGTTACGGTTCGCCGAGTTGATTCAGCGGATTGATATCGCGGATCGACGCCTGCGTGCGCAGGATGCCGACTGCGCGCACGCGGGCCTGCTGGCGTCGCTGCCAGCGCTGGGTGCGTTCGATTTCGCCGCTGACCTCATCGAAACTGCGCACCAGAGCTGCGGCGCGTTCGGCGCACAGCACCAGGCACAGCGTGTCGCCGATCAGGAAGGGCTGCGACAGCTCGCCGGGCTGCAAAGCGAAGGCGACCTCATCAAATTCCTTGGTGTACAGGCCAGGCTCGACCCACCCGATGTCACCGCCGCGGCCGGCCGCGGCGCCTTGGCTGATCTGCTTTGCGCGTTCACGAAAGGCCTTGATCTGACCCTCGCCGCGCAAACCGGTGAAGGCCAAGCGGGCAGCCTCCAAGCTGGCGCGCACCTGCGTCGCATCCATCAGCTGGGCTTCGCTGGCGGACAGCGCGGCAGCCTCGCCGAGCGCAGCTTTGTCCACACGAGCCAGCTCGGCATGCGTGACGTCGGGCTGGCTGAGAACAGCCGACAACGCGGTAAGCTCGGTCACCAGACGCGACAACTCGATCTCCTGATCGGCCGCTGCCGCGCCGAGATACGCTGCGAGGCGTGCATCGACCACGGCTTTGACCTGTGGGTCCGTCGCGGCCTGGGCGTTACGCAGCAACGCCGCCTTGGCGGTGCGGATGCGCTCACGCTCCTCGGGCGGAGTCGGGCGGATGATCATCTGCAGCAAATGCGATTGGGCCGGGCGATTGAAGCCCGAGGTGTCCGCCTTGTACGCCGCCAGCAGATCGAGGGGCCGCGGTTGCGGCGCCATCGACTCGTACCAGCCGGTGATGCGCTCGATCGTGCGTTGACGCTCGAGTTGCCGCCGTTGCTCCGCCTGATCGCGCAGCGACAGGCCCTGGCCCGAGCGCTTCGCATTCTTCAGGACTTCCAACACGATCTCGTCGTGATCCGCCTGGATGCCCATGGTCTTGGCTTTTTGCGCCAGCAGCACGTCGTCAGTGAGATCATCAAGCGACCGCTGGCTGAAGCCCAGCCACTCTTCGCGGGTGCGCGGCAGGACCAGGCCTTTGCGCTCATATTCGCCACGCCGCATCTGATTGCGCAATTGGATGTCACCCATCGTCACGACTTCATTATTCACATAACGGATGGTGAGGTCGGCCAATTCCGCCGCCGGCAACGCGCACCCGAGGAAAATGATGAGGACGACCAAGCGCATGTGACGAATTCCTTCGACCGGCAACGACGGGGACATGAGGGCGAACGCTTATTTCGCGGTCGACGCAGTTTTGGGAGCAGAGACCCGGATCGTGTGCGAGGCCACCGCGAGTGCGGCGATCGTCAGCAGGATGTTACGCAGAATCATCTGCGCGAACACCGTGGGCAGGTGCTTGTCATCAAGCATCGCCGGCAGCTGGGTCACCACCAACGCGCCGTACAGCGCAAGCAACAGCCACAGCAAGATGACCGCGAGGTTGATCGCAGGCACGATGCACAAGGTCAAACCGGTGATCACCTGCACGCCGCCGAGGACGTACAACGCCAGTTGGCTATCGATGGTGCCATGGGTCAACCCGCCCAGCAACGCCACCGCATCACCCTCGAATGAAGCCCAACCAGGGATCAATTTGGTGAGGCCGAGCCACACGAAAAAAAGGCCCAACAGCAATCTGGTGAAAACGATCAGCGGGTTGGCGGTGACGGAAGCGAGACTGTGAACAGGTGACATGGCAGCAGCGTAGAGCTGACCGGGCACCGCTGAAGGGCGAAAGCGGCGCGGACCTGTGCCGGAAATAAGCGGTAGACGAAAGACACCCGATGATCCCGACGGCCCTTCGTCTCCCTTTTCATAACCTGCTGAGGCGCCGTTTCAGTTGGCTGCGGCACTCGCCGCGATCACCTGCACGTTGGTGAAGGTCGCCGTGCACACCTGCCCGTTGTTGTGACTGGTCACCGCCAAGCCGACAAAGACCGCATTGCCCAGCGGACTGGTTTCACGGCGGATCTCGGTCCAGGTGCTGCCATCCGCTGACGTCGAGCTGATCACCACACTTCCGATGCGCTCAAGGCGCACCCATGCCGGAGCCGCACTGTTCGGGCCAGCGGTATGGCTGCTCGCGCCATTGGCCACCGTCCGCCGCTGATACACCAGTCCATTCGCCGAGGTGGCGAACGTGCTGACGTGACAAGATCCCGCAGTCAACGTATCGCGGATCATGACTCCGGCCTTGGCCCATACATCGGTATTGGTCAACCCGGTGACGCGGGCGGTCACCTGGATGTCTCCCGTCGCCTGGCGCCCGACAAACTGGAAGCCATCGGAGGTATTCCAGATGTCGGCACCACTGCCACTCACTGTCCACGTTCCATTCGCCTGGGTCGACGAACCGGCAGCCGCAACGCTGCCCACATCTTGCGCCGACCATCCCGCGGGCAGGCCGACCGTTGCCGAGCCAGTCGGAGAGAGTTGCGTCGCAGGAATGATCTGCTTGGCCGTCGAGGGGCTGGCCCACGACAATTTCGCCACCGCGCCCCAGGCGTTCTCGTAGAACTCCATTTTCACGTCATATTTTTGTCCAGCCACCAAAGTGATGCTGCCACTATCTTCAGTTGGGCCGTGATCCGTCCAATGATTCACCAATTGCTGACCATTGATCCACAGGCGGACACCGTCATCCGACAAGGTGGTGAACGTATAGGTCTCACTGTATTGAGCCTGCACAGAACCGGTCCAACGCACCGAGAAGGCGTCCACCGCCACACCGGGAGCTGGCGAACCGGCGCCCCAATCGAAATCAATCGTCGCGTCCGTGCGCGTGGTCACCACCGTAGTCAGGGCGGTATCACCAAAGTAGGTTCCCGTCAGTCCGTTGACTGATGCTGAATTATCAGCGACCACACTCACCTGATCGATGAAGGTACTGCGGTCATCCGTGGCATCAGTTGCCTCAAGCCGGAGCACATGGTTGCCTGCGGTCACCGTGAATACATCGCTGCCATAAGCCGCGAAAGCGTTGCCTGCCGGCGTTACCAGACCCCCGACCTGGACTCCGTCGACCCGGATACGCACTGGCTGAACCTGGCCGCTGCGGCGCGCAGCTTGGAAATTCACCACGTACTTTCCCGCACTCAGGGCGACGGTCTGCTCGATGCTGCCCAAACCAGCTGGGGCACCTTGCAACACGGCGGTCTGGATCCCATCCGGAGCCGCGGCTGCCTGCCAAGCGCTATTATTCGCCTGGATCGCCGAGCCGCTGACAAACGTCCATCCCGCGCCGCTCGGATTGTAGAGGTAGCCATTCACTGCGGGCGACTCGAAGCTGCCATTGAGCAACGTCGCGCTTACCGGTGCTGCGTTGACCACCACGGTCACCGTGTCCTGGGTCGACAGGGCGCCGTCGCTGGCGCTCAGTTGCAGAACATACGTCCCCGCTTGGCTGAACGTCGCGGTGGTCGCTGCGACGCCGGCTTGCGCGAAGCTGACTGAACCCGGGCCGCTGATTCGAGTCCACGCGACACTGAGCACCGAGCCACTGGGCAGGCCGTCGTCCGTGGCAGTGCCAGCAAGAGTCACGGCGTCTGGCAGGATGATGCTGCGATCGACGCCGGCATTCACCTGCGGGGCCGCATTCGTTACCACCGACCCCGGGACATCCAGAGTCATGCCCAACGCGTGATATCCGGTGGCTGATTCCCACAGGCCCTGATTGGCAAGGTGGATACTATATTCCGGGCGATTGAGAATGGCCGCCTCGGGATCAGCGAGATGCAGCAAAACGGTATACGAACCGTTGGCCAACAACGGCAATTGGCCTTGAAGCTGAAGTGACACGGTCTGTCCACCGAGAGGCAACAGCCGGCGGGCATCGGCAGACAATTCGATCCGATACTCATTCAAGGTCTGGGTGTTGCGCAGGATCAGGTCGAGCCGTCGCGGATTGTAGACTTTGCCCCACCCATCATTCGCCAGATCGAGCTGAATGCCGCTGAGCATGCTGCCACTGGCAGCCGATCGCGGCATGCTCGCCGAGGTCAAGCGCAGGCGATAGCCTAATTTACGCGACATCTGGACATACGAACCATCGGCAATCCACGGATTGATCACACTCAATGCATAATCCCGATTCAGATAGTCCCAGTGCAACGTCGCCATCTCAGCCAGAGCCGCAGGTCCCGCTTGACGATTGCCAACAGTCGAGGGCACATCTTCAACCGTCTCGCCCCCGGCGCAGACCGACGGAGACATCGCGACCGCATAATTCCACAGCGCGGGATCGAATACCCACGTCGGCGGACCATCGTATGTTCCCGCATCGGTCGTATTGCGCAGGAAGGAATCATTCATGAATCCGACGCGCGAAATGTTGGTGCCGCTGAATGCCTGGCCCGGTGTCACCACCGTCGGATACAAGGCCCGGATCGCCCCGGGATAGCGGATTTGAACCATCCGCGACGTCGGCCACGCGGCGAGCAGGGCATTGGTGATGAGCAGTCGGTTGGCGTCGGTATCCAGGCCATTGGTCGAATCATGCCATTCGCCCCACGCCCCGATGAACCCGGCCTGGACCACCGCGATCACATCCGCATTGGCCCGCCAGTACGGCTTGAGCTGTTCAATATGTTGCAATACCCGATCGATCGGGGCGTCGGCACCCATGCTGAAATTATAGGAATATCGCAACACCAGCTTAATGCCGGCGGCCCGGACCTGAGAGAAGCGCAAGGTGTGCTCGTCGAGGAAACTTTGCGGCAAGGCCGAGTTGCGATAGTCATCAAGCCTGACGTACGTGCGCGCCAACGTCATCCCGTGCGTCGTGCGTACGGCGGCGAAATTATCGCCGCCGATAAGCGTCACGTTCTTGTGCCAACCCCGTTCAGGGTTCATCAGGTCGGTGGTAGTGTCCGCGGTGTAGTTCACCGTCTGGGCACCGGGATCCGCAGCACGTAGACTGACGATCGAGGACAGTAAAATAAGAAGATGAAGCAGAAATGGATGACGCATGGGTGAACCCTCAGCTCAACCTTGTCCGTTCGGCGGCAAACCTTTCAGCAATCTTTGACCTGGGTTCGGCCTATGGTTGACTCGTCGGCTCAGCCAATCGTGTGATCTCAACATCGCTCAAGGTCCGCGCGTAGCAGCGCACCTCGCGGATGAGGCCTTTGGTCGACCAGCGGAACTCCGGACTGTCGGCTTCGCCGATGCCGATGTGCCAGGGTTGATCCGCAGTGTATTCCCCCGCAACAGCCCCCGGCGTCCACGCGGCGCGGGCAGTCTGGATGCCATTGACCATCAGCCGCGTTTCGCCATGGATCCGGTCGACCATGCCGACGAGGTGATACCACTGTTCGGGAATCGCGACCGGCGCCGAGACCGCTGAACTCGGGACATCACCGACCAGATGGTGCTGCATGGCGAATTGGCCAAGGTCGTCGAGATACAGACCGATGTGCCAACCGGTACGGCCGGCGATCATGGAGATCCTATCGCGCGATGCTCGGGCATCATGGCGATCGAGTGTAGCTGGCAGCAATGCTGGACGGAACCACGCGCAGATCGCGTAATTCTCTCCCTGAACTCCGGCGAGGGCGCCATTGGGCGCCATGTCGACGCGATCATCACCGCCGTTGAATTGTAATCCGTGCGCGGTCCATTGGGCACCGTGGATCTGGCCGTCGTGGCCGTGGCCGCTGCGATCGTGAGCAACCGTGCCGCTGCCTTCATCGAGCGGCCACCAGCCCACCAGATCACTCGGCGCAAGGAGCCTCGTGGGCTTGGCTGCCGTCGATGGAGCTGGCGTAGATAAAAGAGGAGTCGAGGTCGCCCGTCCCGGTGAAAATGCTACCGCACTGCCGCCCGTCGTGACGAGCTGTTCTTCGCCACTTTGAGCAATGAACACGACGCGACCTTCGCGAACCCGCAACGTCGTGGCGTCATCTTCACATCTGAGACTGAAGTGCGTCCCGATCACCTTGGTCACCGACTGGGCACTGCGCACCAGAAACTGGGTGCCGGATTTTTGCGTCGCGATGTCCGCTTCTAAAAAACCATGATCGAGAAACAGGCCTTTACCGTTGTCCAACACCCGTGCCGCGCCATCGGCCAGTAATTCAATCTGACTGCCATCATTCCACTGCAACCGGGTTGGACCCACGACCATTGCCCCAGCCATGACAACGTGCCCGCCTTGGCTCGGCAGATCGCCATTCACCGGCCGGGACAACCACCAGACACCAGACAGCACCACTGCTAGAGCAGCAGCCACCATGAAATGCCAAGGACGCTGCTTTCCTCGACGGACCGGCCGGGTCGGCCGGCGTCGACGTTGGGTAGTGACCGGTGAGGCCTCGGCCGGCTCATTTTGGGAAGCCGCACCACTTTCAGCCAAAGCCCCCTCAAGGTCCGCCAAGGCCCGCCACCGTTGGCGCTGCAGCGGATCAGCGAGCGCCTGCTGCAACTGTTGCGCCTCTGCCGGAGTCAACGTGCCGGCAAGCCAACCAGCGAAGAGTTCATCAACGGAATTCATGTTTCCTTGCCCAAGCAACCCAGCAGCGAGGTGCGGATGCGGCACAACGCAGTGTCGATCGCCGCGACACTGCGCCCGACCGCGGCGGCGATGGTCGCAGAATTTTCGGCCGCTTCATAACGCCGCCGCACCAGCTCGCGCGCCTGTGCATTCAGCCGCCCAAGACAGCCGTGCAGTCGCGCTAAGCGCTCCTCCTGCTCAAGGGCTTCGACCGGCGAACGATCATCCCACGCTTTGGCGACCGCGTCTTCGACCGCGGCATCCAATGGCGTGGTCGGACGGATCCGGCGCAGGTGCGTCCGCCAGAGATTGCGCGCGATCCCGCGCACCCACGCGTCGAAATCTCCGTCGTCGACGCGAAAACGTGACGCGCCCTCGATCACGGCGATCACCAGATCCTGGAATAATTCCTCAGCCAACGCGTCATCGCGGCAAAGCACCCGCAGAAAGCCCAGATGCTGGGCCCGGCGACGCATGAACTCTAAAACCAACGGTGCGGACATGATGTGGGGATATCTGAAGGAACCTTGTCGGATGTGAACCAAACCTTTCATCGCTTCCCCCCGATGCGAGCACCACCGCTCGTCTATGGGTCTCTTGGCGTCGGGGACCGGATTTTAGAGGAGTGAGCAGACCGAGACGTGAGTTCCTTGACTGAGCATATTTTAAAAAGGGTCTAGACCGTAAATGGCAATCTGCACGATGGGGGACCTCCATCCATGCACCACGCATGTCGCACGTGGCTATATCATGCATGATAACACCATGAAGTTGGTACGGCTGGCGCTCTCAGTTTGCCCCTGCAATTTTTGGTCATCATCTCGTCTCGGAGTTAGTCATGCCTTTTGATAGTCCCATCGCCGGCCGTAGTCGCATTTGGTGGCGGCTCGTCCCTATTGTCATCGGCTTGGCCGTGGTTGGCTATCAATACATAGGGGCGCCGCGCTTCACCAATCCAGAGACTGGTCGCAGCGCTCGCCTTGGGCTGTCGGAAAATCAGGAAACCACTCTCGGCCTGCAAGGCTTCCGCGAGGTGGTGTCCCAATCCCGACAAGTCACCTCAGGGCCTGCCTACGATACCGTCGTGCGCGTCAGCCGACGTTTGCAAAACGCCATCGGCGCAGACGAACACATGAAGTGGGAAGTGGCGGTTTTGGATGATCCTCAACAAAACGCCTTCTGCCTGCCCGGCGGCAAGATCTGCGTCTATACCGGCATCCTACCGGTAACGCGCACGGACGCCGGTTTGGCCGTGGTCCTTGGCCACGAGATGGCCCATGCGACCTGCCACCACGGCGCTGAACGGGTGCTGCGTCAGAACATGACTGAAACCGCGATGATGGGGGTGCAAGGCTCTCTGGGAGATCTCGATTCGGGTAAGCAACGTGCCCTCATGGGTCTGATCGGCGCGGGCGCCCAATACGGCATGCTCCTGCCTTTTAGCCGCACCCACGAAAGCGAAGCCGACCACGTCGGACTCAAATACCTAGTCCGCGCCGGTTACGATCCACAAGAGGCCGTGGCCTTCTGGACGCGCATGGCCGAGGCCGGTGGCAGCAACAAACAGCCCCCAGAATTCATGTCGACCCACCCCCTGCACGAAACCCGCATCCGCCAAATCCAGGAGTGGATACCCGAAATCGTCGCCACCGAACGACCGGCCCAGCGCGGTCCGGAATAGCGTCACGTCAGCCAACGATAACCGTGAAGAAAGTCCACTAGAGACAGTGGGGATTCTGGTTTAACAATAGAGACCTATAAACAATGGTCCTGGTGACCAAAAGTTTAGAACAGTTCTATCATTAAAGGTGGGTTATTGTCAAAAATGACCGGTCAGACTGGCCATTTAGGTCAATCGAAGACGGTACATTTTCCGTAAGTCATTGTCCCTGCGCAGTGCACTCACTGGCATATTTTTTGCTTGTTTAAATTATCCATACGCCGAGTCCCACACGGGAGCGGGGGAACCATTCTCCGGGGCTAATCGCAACACTGCGTAGGGCACTCTTCGGCCCGAGCCCGTCAGCTAACCTCGTAGGCGTCAACGAAGAGACGAACCTTTATGAAGAAGGGCGTCTCACTGCATCGGAGGGGCAATGCCCACCCGTCTTGAGTACCTACACGTCACCCGAACAGCCTCTGAGTGGTATCAGCGCTGAAGCGGAGTTGACCCCCCCACCATTAAGCGCGTTGAAACCTCGGCACTCGGTGCCGACGTGGATCGACACGTTTTCCCAACTCGGGATCGCTGTGCGCGATCCTGTCCGGAGTCGTCATGGATATTCTCATCATCATTTTCGCCATATGTGTCGCCAGTTTGGCTGCCGCCGCGTGGCTCACCGGAACTGTGCGTTTTATTCCCAACAATCGCGTAGGAGTGGTCGAGAAACTGTTCGGCTCACGCCCGCTCATGCATGGCTTCATCGCTTTGGACGGTGAAACCGGCTTTCAGCCCGACGTGCTGCGCGGTGGATTTCATTTCTTCATGCCTTGTCAATACCGCATCCACATCGTCCCCCTGGTGACCATTCCCCAAGGGTCCATCGGCTATGTGTTTGCCCGCGATGGTCGGCCACTCGCACAAGGCCAGACCCTGGCATTCAGCGCCGGTGGCGAATTCCAGGATGTTCGTGCGTTTCTCGCCAATCATGGGCAGCAAGGCCCGCAGCGCGCCGTGCTGCGCGAAGGCACTTTCATCATCAATCAGGCGCAGTTCGTCGTGGTGACGCGGGAGCGCACCTATGGGCTGATGATGGATACGAATGAAGCTGAGGTGATTGCGTCGTTGCAACGAACCGTCGCCGGCCGTCGCGGCTTCACGCCCCTGGTCATCTATGATGATAAGGACCTGATCGGTGTCGTCACGGTGCACGAGGGACCGTCACTTCCGGCCGGTGAGATCATTGCATCGATTGTCGGCGATGCTCCAGACCAGACTCAAACCTACCATAATAAATTTCAAGAACCTGAGCGTTTCCTGGCTGCTGGCGGCATGCGCGGTCGCCAACTGCAAGTCTTGGCTGAAGGCACCTACTGCATCAATTGCCTGTTCGCCACCGTCGAGTTGCAGCCGAAGACCCTGATCGATGTGGGTGAAGTCGGCGTGGTCGTGAGCTATACGGGCGACAAGGGCGAAGACCTTTCGGGCACGGCCTATAGTCACGGCGAGATGGTGGCCACCGGAAAACGCGGTGTATGGAATGAGCCATTGATGCCGGGCAAGTATCCCTTCAACACCTATGCGGGACAGGTGCGCAAGGTTCCGACCACCAACATCATTTTGAAGTGGATCCGTAGCGAAGCCGGATCGCATCGGTTGGATGAAAACCTGAGCGAGATCTCGCTCATCACGCGCGACGCGTTCCAGCCCAAGCTGCCGTTGTCGGTAGTCATCCACATTGACTACCGCCAGGCGCCCCTGGTGATCCAACGTTTCGGGGACATCAAGAAACTCGTTGAGCAGACGCTTGATCCTATGATTTCCGCGTACTTCAAGGACATCGGTCAGACGATGACCCTTATCGAACTGATCCACAACCGCGCCCAGATCCAGAAGCGCGCGTCGGAAGAGATGCGCGCAAAGTTCATCCTCTACAATCTGGATCTGCAAGAAGTGTTGATCGGAACTCCGGGATCCGACAAAGAAGATCGCAGCATCGAAATCATCCTCGACCAGCTGCGCGCCCGCCAAGTCGCCCGCGAGAAAATCGAGACCTACACTTGCCAACAGGAAGCGGCGACGACCGAGCGCAATCTGCGTGAGGCCGAGGCGCGAGCCATCGTCCAGTCAGACATCACCAAGTCTGAACTGTCGATCGCCATTCGCGAAAACGAAGGCAAGGCGGACTTCGCGCGCAGCCAGCAGCAGGCCCATACCATCCGCATCCTTGCCGATGCCGAGGCCGACAAGGTGAAAGCCCTGGCTCTGGGCGAGGCCGCGCGCATCAGGGCGGTGGCGGGCGCAGATGCGGAACGTGCGGCGCGCATGGGCGTGGCCCAGGCGATGGCGATCGAGGAGCAGGTCCGCGCCTATGGTGGGCCACGGTACCAATTGACCCAGCAGGTCATGGAGCGCTTCGCCACCGCGGTCGAGCATTCCGGCGCTGATCTGGTGCCGCGCGTGGTGATGAATGGCGGAGGGTCTGCTGGCAGCAGTGGCAGCCCGAACATGATCGAGGCCCTGCTCGGCATGTTGATGAGTGAAAAACTCGGCGAGGGCACCATCACCAGCCCGGCCCCTCGCGACCCAGCCGCGGCCGCGATCGTTGCTCGATTGCGCAGTGAAGCGATCGCCGCGCTCGGCACCGCTAAGGGGTAACGCGGTTAATATGAACCAGGGCGTGCCCAGAAATGGCGCGCCCTGGTTCATTTTTTTCCACGAGGATACCTACCATCGCGCAATGAATTTCATCGTCATCCGATAAAACGAATATCCAACGAACGTAACCAGGTGTGCAATCCCGCGTCTTGGATGGGAAAGACGAAGGCATCCGCGTCGGTCTCGTTGTGGTGACTGTGCCACCATCCCGGGGGCGTCAAAAATGCGCCTCCGGGAATCCAATCGAAACGCTGGGGATCGATGAGTTCCCCGGCCGCAGTCACCTCGGGAGCCATACAGGTGTAGCATCCTGGTTTGCCATCAACCGCGACATCAATAGCGACAGATTGATGGCGGTGGGGCTTCTGTGTTTTTCCCGCAGGCAGGCAATTGAACAACGCCCACATCGAAGTGGACACCGTTTTTGAATCCATGGTGGCGATGTTGCCCAAGATCGAACCAAGGCGATTCTTGCCGTCCGCACCTGGTTCGTCGCGATAGCGTTGGATGTCACCCAGCATTTCCTCACGACGGAAGCAGGTAGCCGGAAACATCGGAGTCATCGCCGTCGCGCCCAGGTGACGCAGCAACGGACTGTCGTCCGCACTGACCAACAACAGATCGTGATCGGCTTCCGCGGTAATGATCAGGCGGCTGAGACAGGGCAGGCACAAGGCATCCCACGGACCCAGATTGACGGATCCGGCGCTGCCGTCACTGATCCACTCGACCACGCCGCGGCCAGCCAGGACGAACAAAATCCGCGACGATGCTGGTCCGGGCGAAAGAACCAAAGCACTGCCCCGACGCACCCGGACGTGACCAGCCAGCAGCGCAGGAGTGGTGGCCGGGGCCGAAGCCCCGAGCGGCGCCGAACAATCCCACGCCACAAAAGCCGATGGCCCAGTGGCTGTCATCGGCGACAGGATCCGTAATGGCACCCCAGTCACATCTGGCTTGGCAGCACGGGCGTAATCAAAGCGAATAGAAGGAGCGAGGGCTGACATGGTGATCACCATTATCGCCCGCTCTAATCCCAGGGTCAACGATCCACCCTGCAATCACCTCATCCCTTTGCCACATCGTAGCATGGTCGGCTCGCCCATGCGTTGTTCTCTGAGCTTTTATATTCTTAACGTGAGGTGAGTCTTGATTGCCATTCACCTCACCGGCTGCCACCCGGGTCGCATATCGAAATGAGGAGTGATATCCTAACTTTGTATCAACCGGCTCCTGACGCCTTGCGTACGAGAACGGAACATGAATGAAAACCAAAGCATTACATAATTGTTTAATGAAACGCTGGAATTCATGGCTCAGCGACGAAACGCGAGAACGGTCGATCTCTATTATGCCGCTGACCACCCATGGTTCTGTGACAAAAATAGACTGGATAAAACGAGTAATACATGACTCCGTCGAACGTCGAAGGATATACAAAATACGCCATGTTCATCGCCGGAATCCGTCGGGAGTAGGAAAGTGAATATCCAGAAATGTATGCTATCAACAATGCCACCATGATCGTCAGCTGCTTCATATCATTTATTATCACAGCGAAAGATCTGGTCTTGACTCACCGAAAATTTAAAGCGATTTGGCGAAGAGGTGGCCGCCTTGGTGCCTACAATCTTCGCCCACCGTACTGCCAGGGTCAACGATCCACCGCTCCATCAACACATCTTACGGCTACATCGTGACCTGGGCGGCTCGCCCATGAGTTGTCTTTTTATAATTTCAATGACGGGTTGCAGCACGTCCTACCTAGTCAGCCACCAATCCAAGTTTTCCGCGCTGAATCGGATTGAGGTCACAGGGTGTCGGCGTGCCGCCGGCGACGAGGCGTTGCCAGAGCGTGGAAAAAACCGCCGGCAGCGGTGCTTCCCAGCGCATCATTTTTCCGGTGATGGGATGCGCGACGGCGAGTGCCGCCGCGTGCAGGGCTTGCCCTGGCAGTTCAGCGCAGGCAGATCCGTAGACCCAATCGCCGATCAGCGGGTGACCGTGATGGCTGGCATGGACGCGAATCTGATGCTGCCGACCGGTGTGCAGCACCAATCTCAGCAAGGCATATCCGCAAGGCGATGAGCCGCCTGCGCGTTCCATCAGATGATATTCGGTATGGCTGGCCCGGCCGTCTGGGCGCACGACATGCGCGATCGACGCCGGATCACCGGGGCCGATCGGTTCGCGCCAATCGCCGTCGGTGGGATCGGGAACGCCGTGGCACAAGGCGAGGTATTCCTTGTGCAGTTGGCGGTTTTCGAGGGATTTGGCCAGGGCGAGGTGCGCGTCGAGGTGCCACGACACCAGCACGATGCCGCTGGTGTCGCGGTCGATGCGGTTGACCAGACGGACTTCACGGGGGTCGCGGCCGTGGGCCAATGCCCAGTCCTGCAACTGATTGAGCAAGGTGCCGGTCATGATCGCGCCGGCCTGATGGGCGAGGTGCCCGGGCGGTTTGTCGACGATCGCGAGGTGTTCGTCACTCCAGATGACATTCAGCGGCGGCACCACATACGTCGGATCGGGCGGAGGCAGTGGCACGTGCAGAACCACTTGCTGGCCGCTAAGCAGCGCCTGATCGCCGGCGACCACGATCCCATCGAGGGTGCAGTGTCCTTGGGCGCACCAGCGATTGACGAATTCCAGCTCGTAGCGCGGGAACAAGGCGCGCACGTAGTGCGCCAGCTCGGTGCCTTCGACATGGCGTTTGCCGACGGTGAACACGACCTCGCGATAGGCAGAGGTCAGGACTTTGCTGACCTTCACTTCATTGCGGATGAGCGCGTCGCGCGCGGCGTGTTCAGGGGAAAGCGTGGGTCTGGGCGACATGCGGCGTCATCTACACGGCCAACTTCTGCAACCATTCGCCGGTCAGACGATAGGTCGTCCAGGCGCTGGTCGGGGTCGCGCCAAGCGTCTCGAAGAACTCGATCGCGACCGTGTTCCACAACAGCACGGTGAACTCGACCCGGCCATAATCGCGCTCGACGGCGATCCGGGCGAGGGTCTTGAGCAGACCGGTGGCGACCCCGCGATTGCGGTACTCCTCTTTCACATACACGTCTTCGAGGTACAGGCCGCGCTTGGCGACGAAGGTCGAATAGGTCGGAAAAAACACCGCGAAACCAGCAGGTTTGCCATCAAGCAGGGCCACGATTGCCTCGATCACCTTGTCTGGCCGGGACAATTCGTGACGCAGGGCTTCGCTGGTCGAATGATTGGGCAGGCGCTCATAGGCGGCAAAGGCGGCGATCATCTCATTGAGGATCGTCGCGTCAGCGGCCGTGGCGAGGCGCACGACCAAACCGGGGACATCCTTATTCACCGTACGATCTCCTTTATCCGACCGGCAGTGAACCCCGCGACCGCACACCGTCAAGGCAAGGGATTGATCAGCCATGCGGCAGTGGTGGCGATTGGTCCCGACCGGAAACCGCTGCCCGGCCTCCTCAACGATGGACTTCCGCCCCGTGTGGATCGAATACCGTGCTATGTCGCCGCGCACTTCCCCGCCTGTTTCTCCCAGCCAGCTAAGCACCAAGCCAAGCAGCCGGCCGGGCCGCAAGCCTGCCGCGAAAGCCATCAAAACCGCGCCCGCCCAACGGCACGCGGCCCTGATCAGTCTCGGCTGTTCGAAGAATCTCGCCGACAGCGAAGATCTGGTCACCGCCTTGCGCTCGGTCGATTTCGGACTGACCAAGGATCTCGCCGAAGCGGACCTGGTGCTCATCAACACCTGCGGCTTCATCGAATCGGCCAAACAGGAATCGATCGATCATATCCTGGCCGCCGCGCAGGGGCGCAAAGAAGGCGCCAAATTATTTGTCGCCGGGTGCTTGACCGAGCGTTACCTGGTCGAGCTGCAAGCCGAACTGTCGGAGGTCGACCAATGGGTAACCTTCAAGGATTACGATCGCTTCCCAGCAGTGGTGCGCGCGCACTTTCCCGACGCCCCCGATCATCGCCTGCGCCATGACCAGCGCAGTCAATTGACGCCACCGCACTTCAGCTACCTCAAAATCGCCGAAGGCTGCGACAACACCTGCAATTTCTGCGCGATTCCGCTGTTTCGCGGCAAACACAAATCGCGAAAGCAAGAAGACCTGATCGCCCAGGCCGCGACGTTAGGGGCGCGGGGCGTCAAAGAGATCAACCTGATTTCGCAGCATCTGGATTACTACGGCCAAGACCTGTACGGCGAACGTCGCCTGCCACAGCTGGTGCGCGCGATCGCTGCCGCCGCCCCTGACAGCTGGATCCGCCTGCATTATTGTTATCCCAATGACTTCACCGCCGAGCTGATCGCCGCGATGGCTGAGACCACCAATGTGGTCAAGTACGTCGACATGCCGATCCAGCACGGCAGCGATCGGACCCTCGCCCAGATGGGTCGTCGCACCAATCGCCAGCAGATAACCGATCGCCTGGCACGGATCCGTGAAGCGATGCCCGAGGTGGTGATGCGCACGACCTTCATCGTCGGGTTTCCCGGCGAACGCCCCGAGGATTTCGCCGAGCTGATGGACTTCGCCAAGGAGCAACGCTTCGACAGTGTCGGCTGTTTTCCGTACTCCGACGAAGACGGCACCACCGCTGCCAAGATGCCCAACAAGCTTTCCGCCGAGGTCATCGGCGAACGCCATCACGCGTTCATGAGCCAGCAGAAGAAATTGCATAAGGCGAAGTTGAAGCGCTGGATCGGCACGCAGCAGCGCGTGCTGGTCGATAGCCAGCTCGATTTCGGAGTGTTCCGCTGCCGTCATTTCGGGCAGGCCCACGAGGTCGATTCGGCGACCATCCTGGCCAGCGAAACCGCCAGCGTCGGCGAGTGGGCAAACGTGCGAATCACCGGCGCCAAGGGTTACGACCTGATCGCAGTCGAAGCATGAGTCGGGGTGCGAGACTGAGCTGCACTACTGCGTCGATCGCTCTCGTCTGCGTTTGCATGGTGAGCGGTTGCGGCTGGCTGCGCAGCGATTCGAAACCGGTCAAGATCCACCCGCAAGCCATAGCTGCGTGGCACGGACAACCCCGGGCGGTGGCCGCGACATTGTTGCTGCGCACCGCGGACGCCGCTGGCGAATCCCTGCAGATCACTTTGCACCTGTGGCGCTCAGCTGACGGCCGCACGCGCCTGTTGGTGACCAAGATCGATGTCGATGTGTTGCAGGCGCTGGTGCAAGCCGATGGCTCGTTCACGGCATTTGCGCCGCGCAGCGGTCTGCGCACGACAGGCGATTTCGCCGACCCGCAATTGCCTGCCGGCTTGGCTGATCTCAGGCTTTTGATCGGCGAGGTCTGCGAGGGCCCGCTGTCCCCGGCCTTGGCCGCGGTCGCACAGGCGACGCCGGAATTCGCCAATGTCCTGACCGGCCCAGTGGCAGCGGGCGTCACCGCTGCGGTCACCGCAACTGTCACTTTGGATCCGCAATCTGAACAGGTCCGCGAAAAAGTTTTGCGCGACGATCGTGGCCGACTGCTGTACCACCTGCGTTACCTGACGTACACCACCTACGATGAGTGCCACCGCCCAAGTAAAGTCGATGGCAAGGTCGGCGATGGCGGAACCTTGACCGCCTACCTGCGACGTTTCGATTCCTTGGGCGACATCAGCGCTGAGCGCATGCGTCTGACCATTCCCGACACCGCCCGCGCGGTGCCGGTCACCGATTTCCTGGAGCACCTTGAACCATGAGCACCCCCGGCCGCAGGCCCACTCCAGGACGCCCCTCGGGGGACAAGAAGACGCCGAAGAATACCGAGAAATCTGCACGGCCAGCGCGTCCAGCCCGTCCTGAGCAGGCGCCCAAGCGCTCGGGCGCGAAAAATCGGCGGCCAGAATCCGCCCCCGACGCCGCGCCTGATTGGACGGTCAAACCCGAACGCACCCGCGCCAAACCCGGACGCTCAGGCGCGCCCCGTGAACGCCCTGATGGCCGTGCGGGCAAATTTGCGGGAAAAGCTGAGGGAAAAGCTGAAGGCAAGGCCGCCAGACCCGACGGTAAACCGAGCTATCCGCAACGGCGCGAGCGTCCCAAAAGCCGCCCTCCAGAAGCCGCCCAGGTGCGTCATGTCGGCAAGCGGCGGCCCGAGAGTTTCGACCCCCGACGGATGAAGCCCGACAAAGGCCACATCTGGATTCCGGGACCGAACGCCAAGACCATCCGCTCGGAGGCCGGCCAGGATCTCGCACACTACCTGGTGGCTCAGACCGGCAGCAAGCTGTCGGTGCGCAAAGCGCGCGAACACCTCGAAAATGCGTGCTGCCGGATCAATGGACGGATCGAGACCTTCGGCTCGTACACCTTGCTCAGTGGCGATGTGGTCGAGTTCCTCCTGCCGGAGGAAGAGCATGAGCATCATTTCGACGAACGCCGCATCTTGCACAACGACCGTGGCGTATTCGCCTACGACAAGCCGCCGCATCTCGCGGTAACTCCACAGGATGGACCGAAAAGCTGGTCGCTGTTCGACATTCTCAAAGCCAGCCCCATTGGCCAGGAAACGCCGCTTTTCCCGGTGCATCGGCTCGACGCCGACACCAGCGGCATCGTGCTGTTCGCCAAGGATCCGGGCACGGCGACGCGCCTCGAAGTTTTTTTCCGCGATCATCAGGTCGAGAAGACCTACCACGCAATCGTTCGTGGCCACCCGCGTGAAGAAGGCAGCCACCGCAGCTATCTCGTGAAGGTCGCCTCACGCAAAGGCTTCGAACAATGGAAATCAGGGCGCGGACCTGACGCCCGCGAAGCGATCACCAACTGGCACGTCGAAGAGCGCCTCGGCAAATACGGCAGCTTGGTGCGCGTGCAGCCCAAGACCGGCCGCTATCACCAGATCCGCATTCATTTCAGCGAACTCGGTTACCCGCTGTACGGCGACCGGGTGTACGGCGACCGCCTTGATCCGGTGCATGTCCACCGCCATCAACTGCACGCCAGTGAAGTGCATCTGGCGAACCCGACCAGCGGCCCAGCCCTGCGCATCCGCTGCCCCATTCCGCGCGACATGCTGCAAGCGATGGACCGTCTGCGACGGATCTGACAACGGAATTCGAGTGAACAGGAGGGCGC
>JANYGY010000166.1 GCA_025362255.1 Planctomycetales bacterium | reverse complement strand
GATCTCACGTATTACGGCAAAATTTCGCTCATTGTCGATCAACTGGTACCCATGATGTACGACACCGCGCTCACATATCGCAAAGTCTACACTCACTTATTAAAGTCATGGACGGATGAAATTATCACGAACAGCAATGGTAAAAATATCCTTTTCGGTATCCCCGTGTATGATGATCGTGGAGTCGGTTATCACGATCCCGATATTGAGAATATCAGCACCAGCATTCCCGGAGTTATCGCAGGCGTAAATGTGCTCAGGCCACCGAATAGTATCGGCCTATCTTTTTACTGCGAATGGGAATTGGACACTGATGAAGTCAGGGAAATCTCGGGATATCTTCCCAAATAAACCTGCGGCAATCAAAGGTCTCTTGGAATGCGATTATTTTCCAATGTGAGGTGCTGAAATTGATCCCGACGCGGCCGTCGACTTCCCCTGCGGACAATGGTCGCAACCGCACGATTTTTGTTTGCTGCGGAGCTTGCGCCACCAGCGCAGGGTCAGCCAGCCAGCGGCACACCCGACGAGCGCCAAGGCGATGAGCTGCTGGGTCATGACATGACCCGATAGACGACGAAGCAGACGATCCAGGCCAGGACATTCATGCCGACGAGCTGCGCCAATGGCCAAGTCCAGCCGCCAGTTTCACGGCGGACGACGACCGTGGTGCTGATGCATTGCATCGCCAACACGAACCACACGAGCATGCTGGTGGCGACCGCGGTGGTCCACACCGGAGAGCCATCGGCCCGGCGGTCGGCGTGCATGGCGGCCTGCAAGCCTGCCGTTTCTTCGGTGGAATCGCCCACGGCGTAGACGATGCCAAGGGTGCTGACAAAGACCTCACGCGCGGCAAAGGCGCCAACGAGACCAATGCCCATTTTCCAATCGAAACCCAATGGCGCGATGACCGGCTCGATCGCGTGACCGATACGGCCAGCAAAACTGTTGGCCAATGCGGCGCTGGCGAGGTGTTGGTCGCGCGCGGTGACGAATGCTTTGTCGGCGGCAAGGTGATCCAGGCCCAAAGGCGTCTGCCAAGACGTGGTAAATGCAGCCGAGGTTGCTGCCGATTCGGTCGCCGAGGGTTTGGGATAGGTGGTCAATGCCCAGATGACAATCGAGAGGGCAAAGATGGTGGTGCCGGCCTTGGTCAAAAAAGTCAGCGCATTTTGCCAGACCTGGCGGGCGATGTGCCGGGCTTGCGGGAGTTTGTAGCTCGGCATCTCAAGGATGAATGGAGCAGTGCCAAGGCGGTCGCTGAACCGAGTCGTCACCCAGGCGACGGTCGCCGCGGCGATGATCCCCAGCAGATAGAGACCGAGCATGATCAATCCCTGTTGCCATCCCGCCAGCTGGCTGAACACCGCCGCGATCAACAGTGCATACACCGGCAACCGGGCACTGCAGGACATGAATGGAGCCACCAGAATGGTCACCAGACGTTCACGTCGACTGTTGATCGTTCGGGTCGCCATGATCCCAGGAATAGCGCACGCGAAACTCGACAAGAGAGGGATGAAACTTTTACCGTGCAGGCCGACCGAACGCAGCAGGCGATCCATCAGAAAGGCCGCGCGGGCGAGATATCCGCTATCCTCGAGAATCGCCAAAAATAAAAACAGCACCGCGATCTGGGGGACGAATACCACCACGCTGCCGACCCCGGAAAACACTCCGTCGGTGATCAGGCTCTTCAGATCACCCTCGGCCATGCGGGCGGTCAGCAAGGCACCTAAAGCGGTGACTCCACTTTGACAGGCATCCATCAACGGCGCCGCCAAGGTGAACAACGAGACGAACATGCCGGCCATCACCACCACGAAGAACAAGAGGCCGAACACCGGGTGGAGCAGGAATGCATCGACCTTACGGCTGAGATGGATGTCGGTGCCATGCGTGACCGTGGCGGCGAGCACGGTGTCGACCCATTGGTAACGCGCGGCGCTATCGGCGAGCAGCGCGTCCGGCGCGTTGGAGGTGTGCACCAATTGGTCAAGCAAGGCCGCCGGCGCGGGCACCGCAACGGCCTCGGTGATGGCGGCGCGCAAGGCCAGCAGACCGGTGCGCTGGATCGCCACCACCGGGACCACGGGCACGCCCAGGGCCGCTGACAATGCCTCATGATCGATCACCGTGCCGCGCCGTTTGGCGATATCGCTCATGGTCAAGGCTACTACTAATGGCCGACCCAACGAGAGCAGTTGACTGACCAGAAAGAGTCCACGGGCCAGGGTGCTGGCATCGACCACCGCGATCACCCGATCGGGCGCCGGCGTCCCTGGCCACGTGCCGTTGAGAATCCCGGCGGTGACCTGCTCATCGGGACTGGTGGCGATCAAGGAGTAGGTGCCTGGCAGATCCAGCACCTCGGCCGTCGTGCCGTCGGTCAGAGCAGTCTGTCCGGTTTTCTTCTCAACCGTGATGCCGGGATAATTGGCGACCTTCTGACGCATTCCGGTCAGGGCATTAAATAAGGTAGTCTTGCCGCAATTGGGATTCCCGGCGAGCGCCAGGGTGATCTGCCGCTTGGGTCCTGGGGTCTGTTCAGATTCGTGAATCGGATTCAAAGGAGCATTCATTGGAGTTGCACCATTTCAGCTTCGCTGATGCGCAAGCCGACATCGTAATTGCGCAGGTGCACAATCAGCGGGTCGCCCAAGGGCGCGCGACGCAGCAACGTGACCGTCGTGCCTGGCACCAGACCCATTTCGAGCAGTCGACGACGCAGCACCGGTTCGCCGAGAATCGCTTTGACGACGCCCTGGCCGCCTGCGGGAAGATCTGCAAGAAGTAGCTTATCGACTTTGTTCATAGGAGTTGTTTGCAAATACTAGCGATAAAACGGTCA
The DNA here is from genome assembly GCA_025362255.1 of Planctomycetales bacterium. GTDB lineage: Bacteria > Planctomycetota > UBA11346 > UBA11346 > UBA11346 > CAIUVD01. Next base: position 7,972 of record JANYGY010000166.1, on the reverse strand, counting down.
GGAAAAGAGGAAATCGCCCCGCGATTGCGGTGCCCGGGGGACTTTATCTGTTTCTTGGTCGGGCACCTGTAACCGTCCAATTCGTCTCATTCATGAGCGACAAAATTGCCAAAATACCGTGATATTCACCTCATGAAGCGGGACGCGTCCGCCATCATGGGAGTGATGTCAGCACCCCATCCCACTCCCCCTGTTGCGGTGATTCTCGCGCGTGGGCTCGGCACCCGTCTCAGGGCTCTGCCCGAGCAGGGCGGCGCGCTTGATCCGCAGGCCTCGGCCATCGCCGCCACTGGTGTCAAAGCGTTGCTGCCGGATGCGGTAGGCAGGCCCTTTCTCGATCACGTCCTGACCGATCTCGCGGATGCCGGCGTACGCGAAGTGATCCTCGTCATCGGCCCTGAGCACACCGCGGTGCGCCAGACTTATGCCACGCCCCTTCGTCGATTGACGATGGACTTCGCGATTCAGGAGCAGCCACGGGGCACTGCGGACGCCGTGTTGGCCGCAGCGAAGCTGATTGGCGATCGAGAATTTTTGGTGCTCAACAGTGACAATCGCTACCCGGTTGCGGCATTACGCGAGTTGGTCGCTCATGAAGGCCCAGCGGTCATTGGATTCCATCGCGCAGGATTGATTGCCGGCGGACTGCCGGCCACGCGTCTGGCTGGATTCGCGGTGATCGATGTAGTCGACGGAGAACTGGTCGGCCTGTGCGAGAAGCCGTCGATCGCCGACTTGGAGGCGCATGGAAAAGACACGTTGCTGTCACTCAATTGTTGGCGGTTCGATCATCATATTTTCAAGGCCTGCTCCATGATCGATCGAAGCCCGCGCGGGGAATTCGAATTGCCCACCGCGGTAATGGCCAGTCGAGCGCTCGGGTGCCGCTATACCGTCATCGCCCATCACGGCGCGGTCCTCGATCTCAGCCGACGCGACGATCTGGCGGCCGTTCGCGTGGCACTCGCGGGTCATGTGATCGATTTATGAATCCGCAACTGTTCACCGTCGCACGTGCTTCTTTAAGCCGCCTGACAGCGGTTGCTTCGACCTCTGCTTGGTGGGTCCCCGGACGCATCGAAGTGCTGGGAAAACATACCGACTATGCCGGAGGGCGGGTCTTGACCTGTGCCACCAATCTTGGTTTAGCGATCGTCGGTGCCAGACGCGAGGACGACCTCATCCGGGTCGTCAGCAATAGTGAGGAGGTGTGGTGCGGCGCATCTGCACTCCATTCATCTACACCTCTTTCATCAACACTTGGTTGGACCATCTATGTTGAGACCGTCGTTGCGCGATTGCGCGGAAATTTTCCGGGAAAAGTTCATGGCGCCGATCTGGCGCTGGCCAGTGATGTGCCCCGCGCTTCGGGAATGAGTTCATCCTCTGCCCTGATCATTGCCCTGACCGCTACACTCGCCGAACTCAATGGACTCGACCTCGATCCACGCTGGCCGTCGACCGCCACTGATCTCGCAGGGTACGCCGCATGCATTGAAAATGGCAATGATTTCGGTGCCCTCGCCGGACATACCGGAGTCGGAACGATCGGTGGCGCGATGGATCACACCGCGATATGCGGTGCTGAAAAAGGAATGCTCACCTGCTGGTCCTTGGCCCCCACCATCCGCGTCAGCGATGTTCGGTTGCCCCCTGGCACCAAATTGTTGATTGCGGTGAGTGGAGTCATGGCCGAAAAGACCGGCGCCGCGCGGATCGCCTACAATCAGGTCGCCGGCCGAGCGCACGCCGCGCTGGCGGCGTGGAATCTGCACACCCAGAGACGAGATCGAACCCTGGCCGAGGCGGTCAACGCTGGAGCTCGGCCGGATGACCTCAGCGACCACGATCTCGCTGTGCGTCTCGAACAGTTCATTCGTGAATCCACAGTGCTGGTGCCTATCGCGACCCGTGCGCTTGCTGTCGGTGACATCGCCTCATTCGCGGACGCAGTGGCGGAATCCCAGGCCCTCGCCACCACCCATCTGCGCAACCAGATTCCGGAAACGTCGGCATTGGTGGCGTATGCGCTGAAGGCCGGAGCCTACGCGGCCTCGGCCTTTGGCGCGGGATTCGGCGGCGCGGTGTGGGCGTTGGTCGATGAAGCACATATAGAAACTTATGCCACCAGGTGGCTCGACTGTTATCGACTCACCTTTCCCCACCACCGCGGATCTTCCATTCTGCGAGTCGATCCCGGATCAAGTGCGCAAAGAATTGATAGCGGATAAAATGTCGACTATGCCCGATACAATGGACAGCCATGCGTTTGCAGAGCCTGCCAATGACGTTCGCGACTCCAGACCACCCCATCGAGGCGTTCGGCCACCGACCACACGAGCGTTGACCAAGCTGACACCGGCAACTGCAACTCGCGCATCCGGCGGGTGATGCCAGCGGCGCGTTCGTGGTCTCGCGGCAATAACGGCAGATCGGGAAATGCCGAAAGCACCCAAGCCAAGCGCGCAAACTGGCGTTCGTCGCGGACCCGGGCGAGCAATGCCTGACGGACCCAGCCGATCAGGAATATCCGCCGATCGCGCACCGCCTGGGCGAAGGCGTGGACCACTGCCGGATCAGGGTCCTGGCGACTGAAAGCTTTCCACCAGATATCGGCGTCCGGCAGCACTGGCTGCAAGCCGAGCACGGGAGGATCTCTTACGATCGGCCGCGCCGTCATCGGGCTTCACCGCTGGCTGGCATCGACGAACCGCCCTGTTGAAAATCGATCGTGCCAAGGAAGTCGAGCGCTTTGAGCTGCTTGCGATAAGCGATCGCTTCTAGCACCGCGGCGTCGACCGCTTCGCGCTTGCTGCGGAAGCGTCCGAGCTTGATCAGTTCGTCGATGGCAGCGATGTCGACATCAAGATTGGTGGCCATTACCACAGCATTGCGGGTCTCACACTCGCACAAGTCATTGTGCGAGTGGGTTGAGGCCTTGGGCGCTCGGATTGCTGGTCAAGACCGCGGAACCACGGTGTGATGCCATGAACAATGCCTTCGCCAACCCGGCGCATCTTGAGGTCCTCGAAAGCCAATATGCGCGGTGGCAGCAGGATCCAAATTCGGTCGAACGCGATTGGCAACTGTTCTTTCAGGGCTTCGATCTGGGTTTTGCCCGCCCGGCGCCGGCCGGGGTCGGGGTGGTTGGGCCAAATGGATCACCCGAAACCGGGACGCCCTCCAGCAACGCGTCCAATTTCAACAAGGGTCCCGGCCGTTCCGAACAGGAGCGTTTTGAATACCTCGTCGCCAGCTACCGGGCCGTGGGCCACACCATCTGCACCTTGGACCCGCTGGGCTTTAACAACCAGGCGGAAAATCCGGCCTTGAAGCTGGAGACCTTCGGCCTGACCGAAGCCGATCTCGATAATGAATTTGCGATCAACAATCTTCCCGGAGTCGAAGGCTCGCGCGCGTCGCTGCGCACCGTCGTCGATCATCTGCGGAAGACCTACTGCGGCCACATCGGCGTCGAGTACATGCACATCCAGGATCGCGAACAGCGGTTGTGGGTACGCAATGCGGTCGAGCAGGGTCATAATCAGCCACAGTTGACACTCGATGAAAAACGGCGCGTCCTGATGAAGTTGAATCAAGCGGATACGCTTGAGCATTTCATCCACACCAAATTCCTCGGCCAGAAGCGATTCTCACTTGAGGGCGGTGAATCGCTGATGCCGGCGTTGGATGCGATCATCGAAGAATGTCCCGAACTCGGCATCAAGGAAATCGTCCTTGGCATGGCCCATCGCGGGCGCCTCAATGTGCTGTGCAACACCTTGAACAAAAGTTATGAAGAGGTGTTCACCGAGTTCGAAGGAAATTATGACCTGCGCGAATTGCAGGGCGACGGCGATGTGAAGTATCATCTGGGCTTTTCCAGTGATCACGTCACGAGCGATGGGCGCAAAGTCCATCTGACGCTGAACCCCAATCCCTCGCATCTTGAGGCAGTCAATCCCGTCGTGCTCGGTCGCGTACGCGGCAAGCAACGTCAGGCCGGTGACAATCAGGCGCGGGCCCAGGTGGTCCCCCTGTTGATCCATGGTGACGCCGCGATCGCCGGCCAAGGCCTGGTGATGGAATGTCTGCAGCTGTCGCAGCTCGAAGGGTACAAAGTCGGCGGCTGCATCCACATCGTGACCAACAATCAGATTGGATTTACGACGCTGCCCGCCGATTCGCGCTCGACCCGCTATTGCACCGACATCGCCAAGATGATCGACGCCCCGGTATTCCACGTGAATGGCGACGATGCCGAAGCCGTGGTCCACGTCGCCAAGATCGCCGCCAGATTCCGTCAGCAGTTCAAGTCGGATGTGGTCATCGACATCGTCTGCTATCGTCGGTACGGCCACAATGAATCCGACGAACCGAATTACACCCAGCCGACGATGTATGCGCGGATCAGCGAACAGGAACGCATCTCGAAACTCTATACTCGGCAGCTGCTCGATCGCGGCGATCTCAAGCAGGAAGAAGCCGATGCGATCGCCACTATCATGCAGAATCAACTGCAGGACGCGCTGAACTCGATCAAGGTCAAACCTGCCAAACTCACCCGTAGCCGGGGAGCCGGGGTGTGGTCGGGGATCTCGAACACGTATGTTCACGATGCGGTCGCGACCGGAGTTCCTGCCGAGCGCTTGTTCGCGATCGGTAAAGCGCTCTCGACCTGGCCGGCCGATTTCAATATCCATCCCAAGATCAAAAAACTGGTCGAGGAACGCGGCAAGGTCATCGCCAACCAAGGGCGGATCGAATGGTCGCTCGGTGAACTGCTCGCCTTCGGCTCATTGGTGCTGGATGGGATTCCAGGACGATTATCAGGTCAGGATTGTCGGCGAGGCACGTTCAGCCAGCGCCACAGTTATTGGTATGACATCAAGACCCGCGAACGTCATGCGCCGCTTGATCACATCGCCGGCAAGCAGGCGAAATTCTGCATCTACAACAGCCCTCTGTCCGAAGCCGCGGTGATGGGTTTCGATTATGGATACTCGCTCTCCGAGCCGAATATGCTGATCATCTGGGAAGCCCAGTTTGGCGATTTCGTCAATGGCGCCCAGGTCATCATCGACCAGTTCCTGTCCTCGTCCGAATCCAAATGGGGCCGCTTCAGCGGTCTGGTGCTGATGTTGCCGCATGGCCAGGAAGGCGCCGGTCCGGAGCACAGTTCAGCACGCCTCGAACGCTTTCTACAAGCCTGCGCCGAGGATAATCTGCAGGTCGCGTACTGCACCACTGCCGCTCAGCATTTCCATATCCTGCGCCGTCAGCAATTGCGCAAAGTGCGCAAGCCGCTGATCCTGATGACCCCGAAATCCCATCTGCGCTCGAAACAGGCAGCGAGTGATTTCAGCGAATTCGTCAGCGGCCGATTTCACGAGATCCTCGCCGATCCGGCAGCCGCCCAAGCTGACCACTCTAAGCAGGTCAAACGGGTCGTGTTATGCACCGGCAAGATCGGCCATGAACTGATCGATCGGCGCAACGAAGAAAAGATGGCGCACATTGCGGTCATCCGCATCGAGCAATTGTATCCGCTTCATGAAGTCATGCTGACCAAGGTCCTGGGTGCCTATGGCAAGGGCACCGACATCGTGTGGTGCCAGGAAGAACCTCAGAACATGGGGGCGTGGACTTTCATCGAGCCGTATCTGCGCCGGCTGACCGGCAAAGATGTCGCCTACACTGGTCGTGAAGCCGCCGCCAGTCCTGCGCCTGGCAGCTTGTCGCTGTTCAATCTCGAGCAGGAAAGCTTGATTGCCGCCGCGCTCAACATTGCGGTGCGCAAAGCTGCCAAGCCGCATTGATACGACTCTTCATAAGCACCGGCCAACCTTATTTCCTTGTCAGGTCAGATCATGCCCAACTCGTCTTCATCCATCCAGTCCGTCAAAATTCCCGCCGTCGGCGAGTCGATCACCGAGGGTACGTTGTCCCGCTGGTTGGTGGCTGACGGTTCGGTCGTCAGTGACAGCACGCCGTTGTTTGAATTGGATACCGACAAGATCAGCACCGAGGTCCAGGCGGGCGTCGCCGGCCGGGTGACGTTCAAAGTCAAGGAAGGCGAGACGCTCGCGATCGGTTCAGTGGTCGCGGTAATTGATTCTTCAGTCAGTGCTCCAGCGAATGGTCCCGGCGTTAAACCGGTGGCTGGCGCACCTGCGAGCTCGACTGCCGCGCCAGCAGAGCGCGCCAAGAGCGGACCTGCCGCCGAAAAGGCGCTGGCCGAAAGCGGTCTCGATCCGGCCAAAATCGCCGGTACGGGCAAAGATGCGCGGATCACCAAAGGCGATGTCCTGGCAGCTGGGGCAGCGCCGAAAGCGGCTTCGGCCAGCGCTGCCGCACCGCTGGGGACGACCGCTCCGACAGCTCCGGCCAACAACGGCAGCGGGACCACGCGCAAGCGCATGACCCCCTTGCGTCAACGCATCGCGCAGCGCCTGATCCAAGCCCAGCACACCGCCGCGATCCTGACCACGTTCAACGAAGTCGATATGACGGAAGCGATGGACTTGCGCAAAAAGTGGAAAGAGGATTTCGAAAAGAAGCACGGCATCGGTCTCGGCTTCATGTCGATCTTTTCGATCGCGGCGATCCAGGCACTGCAGAAATTTCCCGGCATCAATAGTCAGATCGATGGCACGGATGTGGTCTCCTATGATCACATCAATCTCGGAATCGCGGTTGGCACCGAAAAAGGCCTGGTCGTGCCGGTGCTCAAGCACGCTGAAAAGATGACTTTTGCAGATATTGAAAAAGCGATTCGCGGCTACGCCGTAAAGGCTCGTGAAGGCAAGCTCGCGGTCGATGACCTGCAAGGCGGCACCTTCACCATCACCAATGGTGGCGTGTATGGCAGCTTGATGTCGACCCCGATCATCAACCCACCGCAAAGCGGCATTCTCGGCATGCATGCGATCAAAGACCGGCCGATGGCGGTCAATGGGCAGATCGTCATCCGGCCGATGATGTACATCGCCCTGAGCTATGATCATCGCCTGGTAGATGGCGCCGAGGCCGTCGGCTTTCTGGTGCGCATCAAGGAATTGATCGAAGCGCCCGAGCGTCTGATCCTGGGACTGTGACGCTTCTTGAACGTCTCTGAAAACAAAGGTCAATTCCATGAACTATGACGTCTTGATCATTGGTGCCGGCCCCGGTGGTTATGTGTGTGCCATCCGCGCCGCCCAGTTGGGCATGAAGGTCGGCATCATCGAGTCGCGCACCGACGGCAGCAAAATCCGTCTCGGTGGAACCTGTCTAAATGTGGGATGCATTCCGTCCAAGGCGTTGCTCGACTCTGCTGAAAAATTTCACGAAGCCGGCAAACACTTTGCCGACCATGGAATTGGCTTTGGCAGTGGAGGTGGCAGTGGAAAAGCCGTGGACAGCGGCAAGCCAACCATCGACGTCAGCAAGATGCTCGGTCGCAAAGACAAAGTCGTCAGCGGACTGACCGACGGCATCGCTTTCCTGATGAAGAAAAATCGCATCGAGGTGCTGGCCGGGCGGGGCGAGTTGCTCGCCGCTGGGCGGGTTGCGGTTACGGCCGCCGATGGCGTCACGAGCGAACACACCGCGAAACACATCGTCCTCGCGATGGGCTCGGTGCCGATCGAATTGTCATTTCTGCCATTCGATGGCAAAGACGTGGTCTCCAGCGATCAGGCGATCGCCTTTCCGGAAGTACCGAAACACCTTCTGGTAGTCGGCGGTGGAGTGATCGGACTCGAGCTCGGCAGCGTCTGGGCAAAACTCGGCGCGGCCGTCACGGTTATTGAATTCCTGCCTCAGATCTGCCCGTTTCTCGACCCGGATGTGGCCAAGGAACTGCAGAAATCACTGACCAAGCAAGGCGTCACGTTCAGTCTGAACACTAAGGTCACCGGGCTGACCCGGAAAGCCGGCGTGCTTACTCTGGCAGCCACCGATCAAGCCGGCCAACCGGTCGCCTTCACGG
>JANYGY010000155.1 GCA_025362255.1 Planctomycetales bacterium | reverse complement strand
CCGTGACCACCGTCGGGCGTTATACGCGCAGCGATGGCGTGCCGTGGGCCGTGGGGGTTTTCGCCGGGTTGCGCTTGCTGGTCGGCCCGGACAGCGAGCACGCCTTTGGCCTTGAAGGCACGTGGCTTTCCACCGGCTTGGCCCGGGGTGAAGGCCTGCGCGACGTCGCCCTCCTCGGCCCGGTCGCCGAAGTGCGGGTCTGGCGCCTCGTGCACCTCGACGCGGGCTTGCTCTACGCGCGGGAAATCCACGACGAACGCCGTGGCTACGCCGACCTGACCTACAGCGTCGGCTTCGCGCCCGCCTGGTGGGCACAATGGAGGCCCATGATCGTCTACCGCAGTGATCTCATCTTCACCTCCGCTCTGACCAGCGTGCGCGCCCTGTCATTGGGTATCGGTTACACGTTCTGATTAACCGCGGAACAGAAGAGCGCAGAGGCGCAGAGATGGGCAAGAGACGAAGGAAAGAGAGCTAGTGGAGAACTGACGGAGGAGGTCATTTCTCCGAGCTGTCGCGCCGGAAGCTCTCTCTCGCCTCTGCGACCTCTGCGACCTCTGCGATCTCTGCGACCTCCTGTTTTCAAAAATTCCGCGACCCGAGTTGTTCATAATCCCCGGGCTGACGGTTCCCGTGGTATACTCCGGCGATGGCATTTCGACTTGAGGGTAACGCGGGGATCTGGGTTCTGCCTGATGGCGACACCATCATCGGGCGGGGCGAGGATTGCGGCGTGCGGGTGCTCGATCCGCGGCTATCGCGGCATCATGCACGGATGTCGGTGCAGAGGTCAGGGACAGGCACCGAGGTAATGGTGCATGATGTCGGGTCGGCCAATGGCGTGCTGGTCAACGGTGATCGGATCGTCACGTCGCGGGTCATGCACATCGGCGACGTGCTGATCTGCGGGCCGCTGCGGTGGCAGCTGGTCAGCGATGACGCACCTGCACCAACCGCCATTCGGGCCCAGCCGGTGACCGAAACCTTGCGTGCCTTGGTCGGTTCGGCGCGGTCTGGAAAAAACCATCCTTCAGCGACGGAGCAGATGCCTGAGGCAGAGGTCGCGGCGGGCTTGGCGCTGGCGGTGCACGATAAGGCCGATCGTGCTGGTGCCTCAAAACTGCATCCCGGAATCGTTGCGGCACTGGGCGCTCTGGGCTTGTCGAACGCAGGGCGCATCGAGGAGCCCAGACGCCAAGGCTCGACGTCGATCCGCCCTTCGGAGATGATGCCCGCGATCACTTCGGCCTCGGCCTTGTCGCCGAATCGATTCCATGAGCCGTCCGCGCCACGCGTCGCGGGTTACACGTCTGACATCTTGCCGAGCGAAGCGCCGGTGCAGGCCACTGCCGCCCTTGAGCCAGGGGCACCGGTGCAGGCGTCCGGGAATGATGCGAGCGTCTCCTGGTGGACGATGCGCGGCTCACGATTACTCGCGGGTGTGGGCGACGTGCTGCTGGTATGCTTGGCGAGTGTCGTCAGCGGCGGGCTGATCGCCGGCGCGGGCACCTTCACCGCGTTGCTGTGGGCCGGGGCGGACATCAGCAACGGCCAGTTGAGCGTGTCGCATCTTGAGCCGCACACCGCCGCTGCGGCCGGTGACGTGTTCACGTTGTTGCTGACTCCTGGGCCGTGGATCCATCTCGACCAGCTCGCACGGCAGGTGCACGCCCTGCCGACTGCCGGACCGTTTTTGCTACTCTTCCTCGGCCTCGCCGTGGGTGCCGTAGTCGCTGAGTTGCTGATGTTATGGGGCTTGGTCGCAGCGACCGTGCAGCAAGGCGGCCCGTGGCTGCATCGTCGACTCGGGCTGATCATCATCGTCCGGCGCAACGGGCATCATCCCGGATGGCGGCGGGCTTTGTTCCGCTGGCTGCTGCTTGGGCTGACCTGCCCGGTGGCGCTGATCACTATGCTTTGTGGCTGGCGCGGAGTGCACGATCTGGTGACCGGCTGCGTGGTTCGCCGGCGCTGAGGCTGAGGCTGAGGCTGAGGCTGAGGCTGAGGCTGAGGCTGAGGCTGAGGCTGAGGCTGAGGCCGAATGTGGCATGGGCGGCCCGCCCATGATTCGTATCGGGCTCGCCCACCTAAAACCTCGGGGGCTGTTGGTTGCGCCCGAAGGTGGTGAACCAAAGCTCCGCGCCTCATGTTTGATCGGCTTTCAGCTCCTATCGCCACATTGGTTGCGACGCATCTCGGCCTGCTTCCGGCGCAGGTCAACGCGCTGTTCGCGCCCCCTGCCAAAGGCGTGGCCGGGGATCTCGCCCTGCCTTGCTTCCAAATGGCCAAGGCCCGTGGAGTGCCGCCCCCGACGCTGGCGACCGAGCTGGCCGGAATTCTGACCGCGGCGGGAATCACCGCCGTCGCCACCGGGCCGTTCTGCAACGTGACCTTCGATCCAGCGGCGGTGGCGACCACGTTGCTGCCGCTTTTGTCGCCGGCCGGCACGGTCAACGGCAGCCGCAGCGGCGGCGCGCTCGCCTTGCGTTCAACGCTCGGTGCAGGTCAGCGGGTATGCATCGATTTCAGCAGTCCGAACATCGCCAAGCACCTCGCGTTTCACCACATCCGCTCGACCATGATCGGCAATGCGTTGGCGCACTGCTATGCGGCCGCCGGGTGGGACGTGACCCGGATCAATTTCCTGGGCGATTGGGGCACCGCGTTCGGGCGGCTCATCGCCGGTTGGAAACGTGAACATCTGACGCTTGAGCAGCTCACGGCGGCAGCCGATCAGGTGACGTTCCTCAATGATCTCTACGTCCGCATCTCGGCCGCGGCCAAGGCCGATCCGGTGGTTGAGGAAGAGGCCCGCCACTGGTCCAAGGCCCTCGAAGATGGCGAGCCCGAGGCGCGCAATTTATGGCAGATCTTCAAGACCGCGTCGCTGAAAGAATTCGAGCGGGTGTACGGGTTGCTCGGGGTGACTTTCGATTCGTGGAAAGGCGAAGCTTTCTACGAGGACAAGATGGAGCCGCTGCTGGCCGAGTTGGCGAGCAAGCAGCTGACCAGCCAAGATCAAGGCGCGACGGTCGTCGATCTGCCCACGCTGCTCAACACCGACAAGGTCAAGACCTGGAAGAAACCAGTGCTGATCAAGCGCGCTGACGGCGGCACCCTCTATGCGACCCGCGATCTGACGGCCTGCGATGATCGGTTTTCAGAATTCGGTTTCAGCCGCAGCTTATACGTCGTCGACCTCGGTCAGTCCCTCCATTTCCAAGAATGGTTCGCGGTCGCGAGACTGCTTCAGCGGCCATACGCGGACAAGCTGCGCCATATCGGCTTCGGCGTCGTCCTGATCTGGAATGACGAGGAGAGCGCCTGGGCCAAGGGCCGCACGCGCGGCGGCAAGATCATGTTGCTGCGCGAAGTCCTCGACGAAGCGATCGAACGCGCCGCGGCGATCGTCGCCGACAAGAATCCCGACCTGGCGGCCGACGAACGCGCGGCCATCGCGCGCGCGGTCGGCATCGGCGCAGTGGTCTTCAATGATCTCAAAAATGGCCGGACCGGTGATGTGAAATTCAAATTCGAGGAGGCCTTGCGCTTCGACGGCGAGACGGGTCCGTACCTCCAATTCGCTCATGCCAGATTGTGCTCGATCGAGCGCAAGGCCGAGCACCGCACCGGCGGCTCACCTGTGCATCTGACCAACGAAGCGGAAAAAGCCGTGCTTTTGGCGATCGCCCGCTTGCAGGGCGCACTTGAACGCGCGGTCGAACTCGATGAGCCGAGCGTCCTCGCCCAAGCCCTGCTGACGCTGGCCAGCGCGATCGCGAGCTGGCTGACCAGCGGCAACAGTGACCTCAACGCCCGCGTCTTGTGCGCTGATTCCGCGATCGCCGCCAGTCGCTTGAGTTTGGTTATCGCCGCGCGCGGCGCGCTCGGCGAAGGCTTGCGTCTGCTTGGCCTGATAGCCCCAGAGCGGATGTAAGAAACTGCCGTTCACCAGCGCAGGTGCACACCCTGATGGTAATAACCGCCCGTCGGGCCGTTTTCATCCAGCGTCGCCAAGGTCACGGCGGTCTTCGCGCCATCGACGATTTCCATCGGCGCCTCGGCTCCGCCCATGTCGGTCTTGACCCACCCCGGGTGCGCGGCGTTGACCTTTATAGCGGTACCGATCAGTGAATGCGCCAACTCGACCGTGTACATGTTCACCGCGGCCTTTGACGCATCGTAAGCGGGCCAACGGAAGCCGTAGATGAAGGAATTGCGGTCGCTGTGTTCGGCCAACGAGCCGAGGATGCTGCTCAGATTGACGATCCGTCCAGCAGGTGACTTTTTCAACAGCGGCAGAAAAGCCTGGGTCACCGCAACCACGCCGAAGACATTGGTTTCGAACACCCGGCGAAACGTGTCGATTGAGGTGGTCTCGACCCCTGAATCAGCGGCGTAATCAAGAACCCCGGCATTGTTGATCAGGATGTCGAGGCGCCCGTGAAGCTTGGTCACCTGGCCCACGGCGGCGGTGATCGAAGCTGAATCCGTCACCTCCAACGAGATCGCACCGGCGGTGATGCCGTCGGCCTGCAAACGCGCGACCGCGTCGGCACCCCGCGCCGCATCGCGACTGCCAAGCAGCACGGTGATGCCCAAACGGCCAAGCTGCCGCGCCGTCTCAAGGCCAAGGCCTTTGTTGGCGCCAGTGATCAAAGCGATGCGCGGGAGCGGCGAGGTCGACATGAGCGGTTCCTGAACGGTGATTGTGCGTGAGACGGTAAAGAACCGGCCAGCGGATGATAAAGAATTTCTGCCGACGAACGTTTTGAGCCTAACTCGCAGGTATGAACCTTAGTGAGATTAACGCTTCCGTGCTAGACCTGAACTGTGCATTATGTACATAAGCACCTTCAAGGATACCGCATGCGCACTGCCTCACCAAACCTGCACGGACTGACATCCATGAGTATCGCCCACGCCCGGGCTGCACTGTCTGAAGTCGTGGGCCGCGCTCGTCACGGAAAGTCCCCCACCGTATTGACCAGTCGAGGTAAGCCGGTCGCGGCGGTGGTCCCCATCGAAGACTTGGAATTGATCGAAGAAGCGCTGGACGCCGCCCAGGCAGCCAAAGCTCGCGCCCAGATCGCCGGCGGCGAGAGCACCGTGGCGTGGGAACAGGTGAAAGCGGCGTTGGACGCCAAGCCCGCTAAGCCGTCCAAGCGCAAGTGACCCATGGGGTCATACCGCATTGAATTGACCCGGGACGCCGTCAAAAGCCTGACAGGGTTCGACCGTACTACCCAAAGCCGAATCCGCGCGGCCGTTGATTCCCTGGCCGTTGACCCCCGTCCATCCGACTCATGCAAGCTCGCCGGAGGCTCCGGGGAATGGCGCATCCGGGTCGGTGATTACCGCATCGTTTACGAGATCCACGACGGTCGTTTACTGGTGTTGGTGGTCCGCGCGGCACATCGACGAGAAGTATATCGCTAAAGAAAAATGGTTCTGACCAGCTAGCTTAATGGGCTAAAAAAAAGCCCTGCAACTTGGTGAAGTTGCAGGGCTTTCTGGCGCGGCGGAGTGGACTTGAACCACTAACCCTCAGATCCGTAGTCTGATGCTCTATCCAATTGAGCTACCACCGCGTGCGGGGCGGGATCATGTGGAAGTGGCGGGGGTGTCAAGTCGCGCTGATTCAGCGTGGATGACATCTGCCGGTGGCCGGCGGCGCTCCGCGGCTGCGCAAATATCCAGGCCCACTAGGCTGCGCTTCTGGCCATGCTGACCGTCATCGACAACTACGATAGCTTCACCTACAATCTGGTGCAGTACCTTTGGGAATTGGGGGCGCAGGTGCGCGTCTACCGCAATGACGAAAAGACGGTCGCCGAGATCATCGGCGAGGCTCCGGATCACATCCTGATCTCGCCGGGGCCTTGTTCGCCCACCGAAGCCGGGATCAGTCTGGCGTTGATCACCGCCGCGGCCCAGCAGCGGATCCCGTTGCTGGGCGTGTGCCTGGGCCATCAGGCGATCGGTCAGGCCTTTGGCGGCACGGTGCGCCGGGCGGATCGCTTGATGCATGGCAAGACCAGCCGCATCCGCCATGACGGCCGCGGCGTTTTTGCCGACGTGCCGTCGCCGTTCACCGCCACCCGCTATCACAGCTTGGTGGTCGACGCCCAGCTGCCGGCATGCCTGGAACCGACCGCGTGGTGCGCCGATGCGGATTATGTCGGAGCGCCCGAGCTGATGGGCGTGCGCCATCGCGAGCTGCCGATCGAGGGCGTGCAATTCCATCCGGAAAGCTTTCTCACCGAGCACGGACACGCGCTGCTGCGTAATTTCCTCAGCTTTGCGGCGGGCCGGGCAGCATGAGCGACGCCGACGAACTTCCTCAGGCGGATGCGACCTCCGAGCCGGGCGAAGCCAGTCCTGCCAGTGGCCACGTGGCCGCCCCCGAGGCCCTGCTGGTCGAGGACGTGGGCCTGATCGAGCGCAAGCCGGCCGAGTTGCCCGCAGATGCGCAGGTCGAGCCCGAACCACCGCCGGATGCCGCCGATCTGCCTCCTGGGGAATTGCGCGCAGTGATCGAAGGCCTGCTTTTCGTCGCCACCAAACCCCTACCGGTGGCGCGTCTCGCGGGCTGCCTGCCCGGCACCAGCGCGGCGTATCTCGATGGTTTCCTCACCGGGCTGGCGGCCCGGTTCGCGCACGAGCGGCGCGGCTGGGAACTGCGGCGCGAAGCCAACGGCTGGCGCCTGATGACCCGGGCCGCGTTTTATCCGTGGGTCCGTCAGCTCGAGCGCAAGGAGTTGCCGACCAAACTATCGAAGGGCGCGTTCGAGGCGCTGGCAGTGGTCGCCTATAAGCAGCCGGTCGCGCGCGGCGCGATCGAAGACGTGCGCGGGGTCCAGTGCGGACCCGTACTGCGCCAGCTGATGGACCTCAAATTGGTGGCGGTGGTTGGCCGCGACGATCACGCCCTGGGGCGGCCGTTGCTCTATGGCACCACTGATCATTTCCTCACCCGCTTTGGCCTCGGCTCGCCCGCTGATCTGCCGAAGCGCCATGAATTTGGCGATTAATCCATGAGCCGACTTGGCTACCTGTTCGCGGTTCTGGTGATCGGAATTTTCGGAGCTTATGCGTGGTGGCCGACACCCGAGGTGATCGGGGTCAAGATCCTCGGGCCGGTCGCCGCGCGGGATTACACCGTGCGCAGCGGGGGCATCAGCGCCAAGGTCGGACGCGACGTGACCACCGTGAAGGTCGGCAGCTCAAGCTACGAATTCGCCACCGACGCCGAAAAAGCGCCGCGCATCTGGGGCGCTTTTTCGGCGATCGACGTGCCGGCGGCGAAAGTGATCCGCGACATCGGCGAAGGCCAGTTGTCGGCATACGGGATCGACGATAGCCGCGAGGCGATCACCGACGATGGCAGCGTTCGCCTGCGCTGGGGTGGCAGTGGCGAGCAGGCGTACATCTGGAACGGCATCGAGCGGACCCTGTACGCGGTCAACCCCGCCGCCCTCGCCGGGATCGACGCGGCGGCCAAACCCCCGTTCCGAGCCGCGGTGCTGGCGACCCCGAGCACTGCCAACCGGCTGACCGTCGATGGCTTGAGCCTGGTCAACGAAGAGGGCCAATGGCAGGCCGAATTGTTCCGTAATCGCCCCGCCTTCAACGCCCGGGTGACGGTACTGATGTCGCTGCTGGCGCGGATCTCGATCGACGATCTGGAAGGCCAGCCGGCGATCGGCTTGCCGGTGGTGGGCGTGGTCGAGCTGCCCGCCAGCGCCGGGTCCCCGGCTCCCGGTTCGCCGGGTGCCGTGCCCGGTCAGTTCAGCTTTGCGGCGCAGCCGGTGCGGACGGTTACCCTGCACTCGGATGGACTGCGGGGGGTGATCGCGATCAGCGGCTTTCCCGTGCAGCACGTCGGCACCGGTCAACTCGCCGAACTGCGCACCGCCCTCACCGCGTTCACCCGCAATCCGCTGATCGAACTGTTCAACACCATCGCCAAGGATGACGTGCTGCAGGTCGATGTGGCGCACGGCAGGACGCCGTGGTGGAGCCTGCGCCGGCGCGAAAAGCCGCCTGCCGTCGGTGGTTTCTTCTGGGATGTCGCGTGGAGCAACGGTCGCGAAAGCGCCCCCGATGACGCGATCGAGCAGCTCGCCGCGCTGGTGTCTTCGGTCTCGGTGCGCGAGCCGGTGGCCGATCGCACTGCCCTTGCCAACGTGCCGGATGACGCGCTGGTGATCAGCGTCGCCTCTGACCGTCCGGGCGGTCAGACGCTGCGTTTTGCCCTGGCTGGCGGCGAATTGATCACCGCCAGCCATCGTGGACGGATCGACGATGACGGCCTGCTGCGCGCCGCTTTCGCCCCCGAACGCTTTCTCGATCCCCGACTCACCCGCCGTGATCCCACTCGCGTGGCCAAGATCCAGCGGCGGTTCCGCGACGAATCGCCGCCCCGCGATGAGGTCGTGGCGCGCACCGACGGCGGCACCTGGGTGCGCACGTATCCGGCTTCCGTGCCTGCTTCAGCGCTGGCTTCCGGAACTGCCTCTGCCGCGTCAGCGGCCCCGGTGTCCGGAGCCGCGATCGATCGACTGGTGCGGGTGCTGGTGGGGGCGCGGGTCGCGGATCTCGCCCTGGTGGTTCCCGATGGCAAGGCTGGGGATGCGCTGCGGGAAAGCGCGCGCGACCTGCTCGCCGCGCCGGATTTCGAATTCGATGTGCGGTTTGCGGCCGTGGTCGGTGGCCAGGCCTCGAACGATGAGACCGACCTTGATCTGACCGCGGCGCAAGATTGGGGCTTTGCCGCCAAGCGGTCGGCGGCGGGGTGGACCTGCGTCGACAAGGATCTCGGGCTGCGCTTCACCCTGGATTCCGACACCATGGAGGAATTGCGCGCTGCATTCAATGATGGCTTGGTTTTTCCCGTGGTTGCCAGCGTGGTCACGCGAGTCGAGATCAGACGCGCCGACGGCACGCTGGTGATTCTCGCGCGGTCGGGTGCGGGGTGGCAGGTGACGAGCGGCAGCGATGCGGCCAAGGCCGCAGATGCGGTAGCAGTGCGGCGTTATTTCAGAACCCTTGGGTCTCTGGTGGTGTCGGATAGCACGGTGATCGATGCGCGAGTGCCGGAGCCGGCAGCTGGGGACATCGTCGCGGCCATCACCTGCGCGGTGCCGGCGATCGGCGGCGACGTCTCACTGCCGACCGAGCTGCTGACCCTGGCGGTGCTGCGCCCGACGGCAGCCGGCACGCCGGTGCATGTGTGGTCGAATCGTGGTGGCAGCCGCTTTCCGCGCGGTCGGGCGATGCTGTCGGGGTCGAGCGTGGCCGAGGCCCTGCCTGACGCCGCGGCTTTTGGGCAATGAGCACGCCGTCACTCAAGGCCCGCATCAGCGCTGCGCTGGCGGGCGATGGGTTAACGCCGCTGCATCGACTCGGGCAGAATTTCATGGTCGACGAGGCGGCGGTCGCGGCCCTGGTCGCGGCCGCCGGCCCCCTGCCTGGCGGTCGCTTCATCGAAGTCGGCCCGGGCACCGGGGTGCTCACCGAGCGCTTGCTGGCAGCCGGGGCGACCGTGCTCGCGGTCGAGCTGGATCAGGGCCTGCATGCTCTCCT
Organism: Planctomycetales bacterium; assembly: GCA_025362255.1. Lineage (GTDB taxonomy): Bacteria > Planctomycetota > UBA11346 > UBA11346 > UBA11346 > CAIUVD01. The sequence continues at coordinate 27,469 of JANYGY010000155.1, read as the reverse complement.
TCAACGCACCTTGGTGCCGCTCGGTCTTCAGCTCATTCATGGCGACGCGCTGGCGACCAAGAACCGCCTGCATCCGGCGATCGAGGACTTTGCCGCGGTGGGTCCCTGGCGCTTGGCGGCGAACCTGCCGTATGACGTCGCCCTGCCGGTGATCCTGAATGCGGTGGCTCTGCCGATCCCGCCCGAGCGGCTGGTCGTGACCATTCAAAAAGAAGCGGCGCAGCGGCTGGTCAGCAAGCCGGGTGATGCCGCGTGGGGCGCGACCGCGGCGGTGCTGCAAGCTGCCGGCGAGCCGAAGATCGTCCGCCAGTTGCCGCCGGGGTGTTTCTTTCCGCCGCCGCGGGTCGACAGCGCGATCCTGACGTGGTCGCCGCAACGGCCATTGCCACCCGGGTTTGGCCGCTGGTGCCGCGACGTGTTCGCCTATCGGCGCAAAGTGCTGCCGGGCGCGCTGCGCGATGCGGGCATGGCCCGCGACCGCGCCGAGGCCGCCTGCATCGCGGGCGGCCTGGACCTTACCCGACGACTCGAAACGCTTTCCTCGTCTGAGCTGGTAGCGCTGTTCGCCCTGGTGCGCGCGGACCAGCCAACGACTCACGATTGAATCCGGTCAGGACTTCCATGCGCTGTTTTTTTCTGCTCGCTGTCGCTTGCGCGGTGCTCTTTTTTGCGTCGGGGGCCGCATCCGGGGCTGAACCCGTGGTTCCGCCCAAGCCGTTGACCGTCGCCACAGTCAACGGAGTCGCGCTGACCCTGCGCGACATCGAGGACGCCCTGCTGCGCAAGGAAGGTGCCGACCTGGTCGAAGAATGGGTGCACAGCCAGTTGCAGCAGCTCGACTTCACCAAGCTGAAGGATGACGACACCGTCCTGACCATCGGCTTCAACAAGATCGGCCGTCGCGAACTGGCCGACGCCCTGCTGCGCAAGGGTGCCGGCAAGGTGCGCGATGAGATGATCAACATCCGGCTGGTCGAGCAGGCGATCGCGGCTGCCGGAATCGTCGTCGGCCAGGCGGAATTCGATGCGACGTGGGAGCGCATGAAACTGAAATTCGAAGAGCAGCAGGCAAAATCCGGTGAAAACGCGCGCATCGATTTCGTCAACTACCTCAGCGTCAAAGAAAAAATGACACCCGAGCTTTTTCGCGCCCAGCCCGGGTTCCGCATGCTCGCCGGCCTTCAAGCGCTGGTGCATCAGCGGGCGAAGGACGAGTGGGATGACGACGATCTGCGCGCGTGGTTCGCGGCCCATCGCGAACGCTGGCGCCAGACCGAAGGCGTGAAGCTGTCCCTGATCGCGATCCCCTTTCAGCGCGAGCCGGGCCCCGGGGGTACGCCGACGGTGACTGCTGCTGAACGCGAACGCTTGATGTCGGTGATGGATGCGTTGCACCGCCAGATCGCGGCCAAGGAGTTGCCGTTCGGTCAGGTATGGGCGCTGTACGCGCGCGGCTACGACACCGATGTCGCGCCAGGTGGCCGCGCCGGGTGGGTCGATCGCGCCGGCAAACGCGCCGATCCCAAGGCCCGCGTCCTCGGCGTCGACTTGCTCAATGCGGCGTGGGCGGTTGAGCGTTTCCCGATGCTCTTGCCGCCGATGGCGGCGGGCGATTGGGGCATCGAGCTGGCCCAGGTCGAGGCTCATCGGCCGCTCAAGGAGCCGGTGTACGAGGATCTGCGCGCCGCGATCAAGGCCGATCGCATCGACGATTCGCTCGAGCAGCGCACCGAAGCCTTGCTCAAGACCTTACGCCACGACGCCAAGATCGAATACGCCAGCCTGCCAGACATCATCAACGGCAAGCGCTGACCGCATCATGCCCGACCTCCATCGCTTGACCCTCATCGGCTTTCGCGCCTGTGGAAAATCCACCGTCGGGCGGCTCGTGGCGGCACGCTTGGCGTGGCCGTTCGTCGATGCCGATAGCGAGATCGAACATCAAGTCGGCATGTCGATCGCCGCGTTCTTCAAGGCCCAGGGTGAAGCCGCTTTTCGCGATGCCGAGCAGACGGCGATCGCGCGCATCCTCGCCAGCGACGCGCCGATGGTCCTGGCCACCGGCGGCGGCGTGGTGCTGCGGCCGGCCAATCGCCAGCTGATCGCCGCGCGCGGTGGTCTGGTGGCGTACCTCGAAGCCCCGGTGGCGGTGATTCAAGAGCGCCTGCGTCATCATCTCGGAGGTCGGCCGAGCCTCACCGGCAGCAACCCGATAGACGAAGCCCCGGCGCTGATCGCGCAACGCGAGCCGCTCTACCGCGAACTCGCTCACTGTACGGTCGAGACCAGGCCCTCTGCCGGCGAGGTCGCCGAGTGCCTAGTCAACGAATTGGCGACCCGCGCGGTGATCTGATCAACCGCCTCAGAGCTGGCCAAGATCCAGGACCAGCCACTCGTCGTCGTCGTCACCGGTCGCATCAGGCGGCTGGCAGTAGGCGGTCCAGGCACAGCGCAGGCCCTGGGCCCGGGCCCACAAGCGAAAGCGTTCGACCGACGGCCACAGCTCTTCGCGCTCTTCGCCATCGGCCGAGCGCCACGTGATACGAACCTCGGGCATGACAGAAAAAGTGCGGACGAAGCCACCAAATGACAGTGCGGAATTTCAGTTTCACCGCTGAGCGCCTCTGACCACTGAGGTACCCTTTGGGCCGCCACCCCAGGCGTCATTTCCAAGCTCCTCCGTGGCATGGGCGGCCCGCCCATGTGTCTTTTTCAAAAAATTTCCAGCGAAGAGAACCCCGCCTCACGCCACGCGCAGCGGCAGGTCCAGCGTCACGACCGTTCCCTTGGCCACTTGGCTGACGAGCTGCAGGTCGCCGCCCATCAGTTCGACCAAACGCTTGGTGATCGCCAAGCCCAGCCCGGTGCCGCCATGGGCGCGGGTGTCGCTGGTGTCGGCTTGGTTGAAGGGCTGGAACAGGTGCGGCAGATGGTCTGCGGGAATGCCGATGCCGGTGTCGCTGATTTTGATGCGCACGCCGTTCGGCAGCGAGCTGAGCGTGATTTCAACCCAGCCATTGGCGGTGAATTTCACCGCATTGCCCACCAGGTTGAACAGCACCTGACGCAGGCGCTGGCCGTCACCCCGGCGCCGCGTCGGGCAGGTCTCATCGCCGCTCCGGGTGATGCCGATACCTTTTTTCGCCGCGCTGACCGCGCACAACTCAATGACTCCGTCGATGATCTGCGAGACATCGATCACCTCATTGGTCAGCTCCAGGCGATCGGCATCGATCTTGGCCAGGTCGAGGATGTCGTTGATGATCGCGAGCAGCGAGTCGCCAGAGGTCTGGATCGCTTCGACTTGTTCCTTCTGGTCAGGCTCCAGCGGTGAATCCGCGAGCAGTTCCGCCATGCCGATGATGCCGGTCATCGGCGTGCGGATCTCGTGGCTCATGTTGGCGAGGAAGCGGCCCTTAACCAGATTCGCCTGTTCGGCGGCTTGGCGGGCGCGCACCGCGGCCGCGGCCGCTTTTTGCGAATCCAGGGTCACCCGGGTGCGCCGTTTCACGTCGATCAGGAAGATGACCAAGGTCAGCAGGCCGACGAGACCGATGGCACCGATCAATGACCAGCGCAGGTAAGAGAACTGTTGGCTGACTGTGACGGTGAGTTGCCGGGTCGGGGCGAGCGTCACCGTTGTCCAGCCCGGGCCGGTGATCCGCCCAACGAGCACGAGGTCACCGGCATCATCGACATGCGCGACATCATCGGAGTGAGCGGTGACGACCGTCAGGGCCGCCAGGCTGCGTGGATCGTCGAGATCCTTGATCGTCAATTTCCCGCCGGCCTTGGCGATGCGTTCGGCGTGCAGGGTCGAAGCGATGAGCAGGCCATCACGGTCAAACACCAGCAGCTCCTGCTCTTTCAACGGCAGGGCTTGGCGATGGTTCTGCAGCAGCACATCGATCACCAGATCATGGCCGACCGAACCGGCCCAGACGCCGTCCATCTGCCATGGCGCCACCGCGCTCACGAGCCACTTGGCTGCGATCGGATCGTAGCTCGCCGGCGTCCACTGGACCCGGCCCTCGGGATTGGCGGTCGGCTCGACGAGGGCCATCCACGGGCTGTCGGCATACGGGAAATCGTTGCCCGCATCGTAGATGAAACGCGGCGTGTCAGGATCGAACTCGACTTCACCCTGGGCCGCCGCGAGCAGCCACGTGTTGCCGAAATACGAGTCCCGCGCTCCGAAGCCGTAATAGGCGGTGACCTCCGCGCAGCGGGCATAAAAATAATGCATCTGGGCATCGAGCTTGCCGGTTTTCGGAATCCACACGCCGGCATCGCGGTTGGCATCGAAGCGCTCCGGGCGAGAGCGCCAGGCGCCATCTGGATCCTGGGCGATGTCGCGCGCGAATCGAGATTCCCAATCGGCGCGGGCCGCCGCCGACACGCCGTCTTTGGTGCCGATGGTCGAGACCAGCGCGGCAAATCGTTGGATGCTTGATTCCCCACTGGCCAGGGTGGCCTGCAGCTCGGTGCGCCAGCGATCGTGCGATTGCGCCAGCTCGACCACCTTGTCCTGCACCAAGTGGTCGATGAGCCGACTTTCACCAGCGAGCAGGATGACCACCAAAGCCCCCAGTGCGGTGAGCACCAGGACGACCCCGATCGCAAGCGGAGAAAAAAAACGGGTGACAGACACTTCTCGTTGTCTGTACCATCGTTACGCCGAATCCGCAAGACGAAGGCGCGGTCATTGAGGGCATTGGTTGTCGACGTACCCTGCATTACATGCGAGATATCCCGTCTGAAACCGCCCTGGTGCGCATCTTCGCGGCCGAGCCGCCCTTGCCCGCGGTCGCGCAGTCGGCCCTGGTCACCGCCGTGGAAAAACTCCTCGCGCACTTCGTCCGCGAAGGCCGCTGTACGTCTGCCGAGGTGACGGCACAGGAAAACGGACGGTTCCTCGTCATCGCCTGGGAAGGTCCGCCCTTGTCCGGATGCAGTCACGACAAGATCGCGCAGGTCATCGCGGCTCATGAATCAACCAGCGGCTGCGCGCTGTTGAATCCGCCGCCGATCGCGATCGGCGCCGCGGGCAACGTGCGGCTCACCGATCGTGCTGGCGTGCGGGCGCTGCTCGCCACCGGCGCCGCTGACACCGCCACCGTGGTGTGGGATGTGCGCGCCGGACAACTCGCTGATTGGAAGCGCGGACCGCAGCTGTTGCGCGAATCGCGCTTGGCGTCGCTCATGGTTGCGGGTCTGGCTTCATTGCCCGGGTCCGCCGCGGTGTCCGCATGAGCCGGTTGGCCAAGGCCGTGCTCGCGGTCGCCGCTGATCTCAGCGGCGGTGATCTTGGACGGATCCTCGACGTGCCCAAACGCTCGGCCGATCGCTGGCTTGCCGAATTGCGCGACGCCAACGACCTTTCGAACTGGTCAGGCACGGTGCTCGAACGCTTCGCTGCTTGGGAAGCCCATGAATGGGGAACGCACCGCATTTCCGACGCGCTGCGCCCGGCTCATGAGGGGGATCCGGCGCTGGCCAAGGCTGACGCTGCGGCCGTGGCGCGCAGCTTGCAGGTGATCATCACCAGCCATCAGGTGAACGCCCGGCTGCTTGGTGAGATGGCGATCGATCTGTCCGACGGCGTGCTCCACGATCACGAAGCCCGGCGCCTGCAACCGCTGATCGCCGAAGCGCTGCAGGCCTCGGTGGCCAAGCATCGCGCGTTGATCGAGCTTGGGCACCTGCTGACCAACCGGCTGGCTTCGGCTTAGGGAAACCGGGACTGCGCGAGAAAACAGGAGCGCGCAGAGGGCGAGAGGAGATCTGAGAAAATTACAGAAAGCTGACTACGGCTTGCCGATCAGGGCGGAGATTCTGACGTCATCGATGTCGATGCTGCCGAGGTTGCCGCGCAGCAGGCACTCGACCGTCATCACGCCATAGCCGGGTGGGATCGGCCAACCTGTTCGCTCGGCGAGTTCGACCCAGTCGCCGATTTTCGTATTTTCTTCGACGTTCAGTGACCGACGAACCGTCGGCAGGGCGCCGCTTGGATCTTCGAAGGAGATGCTCATGCCGGCGAATGGCGAGCCATTGTTGACCGGGTCGAGCAGCTTGGGCACGCGGACACGCACCTGCGCACGCAGCGCCCGCCAGGTCGGATCCAGGCGGACCTGCTGTTTGGCCGTGCGTGCATCCTGGCCGGCTTTGTTCATGTCGAGGTGCAGGACGCGATTGCCGTCATCCTGGGCCAGGCCGATGCCATCGCCGCGGGTGACCCACTCGCTGGGTTTGCCGGTGCTCAGGATTTTGGAAAAATCGCTATTGCCCAAGGGCACGTTGAGCCACTCGCGATCGCGCACGTTGCTGCGGATCTGATCCGCCGCGGTGCTCTGCCAGCGCATCACCTGGCGGACCTCTTCGAGACTGAGGGCACGGTCGAAGACCAGCGCCCCGTCGATCAACCCGGCGAAGTGGCGTTCATCGCGGCCGCTGGTGCGTTTGCCCACCAGCAATTCGCTGCCCGCGGGGAATGCCGGCTCGCCGCCTTGATCGTTACCGATTGCTTTTCCATCGAGAAAAACCGTTCGGCTAGTGCCGTCGACGACCAACGCGAGATGGCGGCGCAGGCCCTCATTCCACCCGCCCTTGCCGGAGGTGAGAGTGTGTTTGCCGTTGGTGCTGTTCACCCCCCAGCCCGGCTGTCCCCCCAGATACATCAGCGTTTCATAACGAGCGCCATCGGGGCTTTGCAGGCCGATCACCCCGCCGCTCAACGTTTGCGAGGTGACATAGACCCACGCCATGACGGTACGTGCCGCGAGCGGGCGTTTGAGGGTGACGGTGATCTGGCTCGTGCGGCCATCAGCACGCAGAGCTTTTCCGAAGGGAGTTTCCGTGATGTCGCCGACCACCCGGGCCGGCGGATGGATGCCCGTGAGGTCACGCAGCACGGTGTCATGCGGCAGGGCGGTCATGCAGTCGATCGACCAGATCGCCCCCGCCACCGGCGGCAGTACGGATTCAGCCGCGGCTTCCGGCGATTTCGCCGTCATTCCTTTCAGCTGCGCGGCCAGTTCAGCGGCGCCGGACTTGCTGTCGGCGACCAATGGCTCCAGCGCTTTCACGGTTTTCACCCGGCGCTCTTCCGCCTGGGTCGAGGCCTCGGCCTCCAGCGGTTCGATCACGGCCCGCCACTCGGCCAGGGCCACCGACGACGCCCGCGGAATCAAGGGATCGGCAAACAATGGATCGCGCGGGCCGGCGCCGCGTTCGAGGGCGGCCTTCACCTGGCTCAAGGTCTGCACCAGGGTCAGCAACGACGGATCCTTGCGGATCCCCTGGGCGGCGCGGTCGTATTCCTCGCTGACGGCTTTAAGCGCGGGTTTGAGCGCTTCCTTGCGGCGTTGGGTGATCCCGGCGATCAGTTTGGTCGCCGCCTCGTTGAAGATCTTCGCCGCCTCGCGGACCTTGGCGGTGGCGGATTCTGGAATCACGAGTGGCTCGATCGCGAGCACCAGCGGCGGCTTGGTGACGACGGCGGTCCCCGGCACGGCCGTTGCAGGCCCGATCACCGGGGTCGTTTCAGGCGCTGTTCCCGCCACAGGAGGCGCCGAGGTCGGAGCCACGCCGGGCATCTCGCCGGCGTCATAGCGGCGCCAGAAATTCGCCGCCGGCTGCCGCTCCTCCCAGGTGATGCCGATCGACTCGACCGCGGTCAGGGCGCGCAGGCCGGCGATTCCGCCCCGGACATTTTCGGTGCTGAACGCGATCGACCGCAGGCTGGCCATGACCAGTGGCGACAGATCGCGAACCGTGCTGCCCGAGATGTCGACGTCGACCAGGGGCATGCCAGCAAGAGGACTAAGGTCCACGACCGACGTGCCGGCGATCAGCACGCGGGTCAGGGTCAGGCCGCGCAGAGCTTCGAGTTGCGCCAGCGGGGCACGATCGAATGCCGAGCCGCCGCGCACGGTCAGGCTTTGCAGGCCATGCAGGCCATGCACCGGGCGCAGGTCGCTGAGGCCCTTGGCGGACACTGCGAGCGCGGTGACGCTGCTGCTGCTGGGATCCATCTCGGCCTGATTCCGCCCGTCGAATCCGGGATTCAGCTCCTGCAAGGCGGCAATCACCGCCGCCACCTGGCGATCCGGGGGCAGGGCGGAAGTGGTCGTGCACCATGCAGAAAACTCGGCCCACGGGTCACCGGGCAGCAACCGGCGGGTAGCCGCGACTCCAGGTTTCTTCTCGGGTTTATCGTCCGTGGTTTTCGCCGGATGTGCCGGGGTATTGGCGGCCTGTGAACCCTGCCCGCCGGGGGCCGTGCGGGCGGTGGGCTCGGCAACGTCGCCCGGCGAAGGCGCGTGCGACGACGGCGTCAAGCCATCGGTCAGCACCACGGTCACGACGGCCACCGCCACCGCGGCGCAGACGACTCCGCCAATAAGCCAATTGCGCGTGGCGGAGCTCGCGTTCTTGGCATTGGTCGGACTGCGATGGTGGCGATTCACCCCCGGTCCGGCGTGGGTGTGCGGCGTCGGATGGCTTGCCACTCCGACCAGGCTCGGCGGCATGACCCCGACCGAGGTGGCGGTCAGACCGGCGGCCAGCAGCTGATCCAGACAGCGGTTGAGCTGATGCAGCAAGTCGCTGGGGGTCTGCAGCCGCTTGCGGCGATCCTTGTGCATCGCAGCGCGGATCACCTGGGCCACCGGTTCGGGAATGTTGGGATTGATCGTGCGCGGGTCCGGCAGCGGATCGTTGATCACCCGCGCGACCACTGCGTAGGCGGATTGACCGCTGAACGGCGGCTGGCCGGTAACCAGGGCGTACAACGTGGCGCCGAGGGCGTAGATGTCGCTGCGGATGTCGAGGTCGGCCACGCCTTCGGCCTGCTCGGGCGACATGTAGGCCGGTGTGCCCATCGCGGTGCCGGTGCGGGTCATCTGGTCGCTGCTTGCCTCGGGCCGCGCCAGACCGAGGTCAGCGAGCTTGGCGGTGCCGTCTTCGCCGAGAAAGATGTTCGCCGGCTTGATGTCGCGGTGGATCAGCCCAGCGCGATGGATCGCGCACAAGCCGGCCGCGCCATCGCGCACGATCTCGCACGCGCGCACCACCGGCAGGATGCCCTTGTGGCTGCGCGCCAGCTGATCCGCATCGCCGCCGGTCATCAGCTCTAGCGCCATGTACAGCATCTTGCCGTCTTGGCCGGCGTCGAAGCAGGTGATCACGTTGGGGTGGTTGATCGCACCCATGGCGATCGCTTCGCGGAGGAAACGCTCGGCGAAGGTAGCATTCCTCGCCACCTCAGGAGCCATGAGCTTGAGCGCCACCTCGCGCCCGATCGACAGCTGGGTGGCGCGATAGACCGCGCCCATTCCACCCTGGCCGAGCTTCACGCCCAATTGGAAACCGCCGATGATCCGCGGACCGCTGGCCTTGATCACGTCCTTGGCGATCAGATCGACATTGTAGGCGGTCAGCACGCCGCGTTCGATCAACAGGTCGGCCGCGCTCCGACCCTGGCTTTGACAGTCGTGATACACGCTGTTGGCGAGGTCGGCATCGACCAGGCCCTTGGCCACAGCCGCTTTCAAAAACAACGAATCCGGCGTCTCGGACATGAGGTTTCCGATGTTGAGAGTACCCCTTGAAAGGGCTACTCGCCAGGGGGCGGGCAATCCCAGGGGACCGCCAAGTGATACGTCCACCGGGCGCTGGCTGTTGCCCAATCTGCTGATTTCAGACCCCGAACACCCGTCGAAGCGACCCCGCCAAAATCCGAGAGTGAGCCACAAGTTGCTTCACGGCAAAGGATTCTGCTCGCAAGATCGGTCCGGGGTTGGCATGCTCGGGCATTCGGACGATGTAGAGTCGATGACCTTAAAGCCAGATTCAGCGCAGCGAGAGACCGAACTCGTCCAGGCCATCTCGGTCGCCACCCCTCCGGGGATGCCGGCGATCGATGGCCTCGGCAGACCCATGCTGCCCGGCTATCAACTGCTCGAGCAACTCGGCGAAGGCCGCATGAGTATGGTGTGGAAAGCGCAGCTGATCGGCGGATTCAGACCCGTGGCGATCAAGGTGCTGCGTCACGAATTGATGGACGATTCGGCGATTGTCCGCGCCTTCATGTCCGAAGGTCGGATGCTCGCGGAACTTGAAGCTGAGAACGGCGAACACCCGCACATCGTGCCGGTGCTCGACGCCGGCACCTTTGGCCACCACCTGTGCATCATGATGAAGTACATGCGCCATGGCGATCTTTCGCGCTATGTCGCTGAACGATTCACTGGCGGCCGGATCGACGAGCCGTTGCGCTTTCTCGATGTCGCGATCCAGGTCACCGGCGGCGCCGCGTATCTGCACGACAACGGTCTGGTCCACCGCGATATCAAGCCGGCCAATGTCTTCGTCGATCGTCACGGCGGACGCGCGGTCTTCCGTCTCGGCGACCTGGGAATGGCGGTCGACACCGGCGATGAGCAGGCCGCCTGCGGCACGCCGTTGTTCATGGCGCCCGAGGCCTTCGCCCGTCAGCCAGCCACCGCGATGACCGATGTCTACGCCTTGGGCGTGACGTTCTTCATCCTGCTCACCGGCGAGCCGCCCTACAGCAGCGGCAGTCTCACCGGGCTCGCGGCGCTGGTGCGCTCGGCCCCGGTGCCGCAGGCGTACAAGATCAACCCGGCCGTGCCCAAGGCGATCTCCGATCTGGTCGCGACCTGCATGCGCAAGGATCCGGCGCGGCGGATGCAGGATGCGGTCGCCCTGCTGACTGCCTTGCGCCAATGCCGCACCGATCTCGGTACCGGGACTTTTCGCCGAGCCGCGCCCGACAGCGCCGAGGATTCGACGTGGTGCGGCGACGCGGTCTCGCCCAGTTGAAGCAGGGAATTTTAAGCGCTATTTGGCGCCGACGAGATGACCCTCGCGGCCGTACTTGGCAAAATAGGTTTCGAGCACGCGCTTGACGATCGGCGTGCAGGCCTGGCCGCCGAAGGTTCCGCAGTTGACGAAACAGGCGAATGCGACGGTCGGATTATCGGCCGGAGCATATCCGATCATCCACGCGTGATCCGGGCGTAGGCCGGCTTCGCGCTGCGCCGCGCTGCCCCATTCGGCGGTGCCGGTCTTGGCTGCGACCTTGATCCCTGCGGCGCTGCCTTGCAGGACCAGCAGCTTGGCCGTCGAATGATCGAGATTGGCCGTGACGCGTTCCATGCCGTCGCGGATTTCGCCGAGCCATTCTTTTTTGATATGCAGATCGACCACCGCCGGCTGGGCCGTCGGGCGGACCAGGTACGGTTGCACGATGTGACCTCCATTGGCGACCGCCGCCGCAATCACCGCGCATTGCAGCGGACTGGCGGTGGCGAATTGGCCGATGGCCATGCGCCACGTATCGTTCGGCGTCCAGTGCGGTTCGCTCGGCCGCAGCAGCGCGATCTGCTTCGGCATCGGCAGGACTCCGGCACGTTGCTGTTGCACATCGAGGGCGACTCGCCGGCCGAGTCCGAACTTGTCGGCGATCGCCACCAGGCGATCAGCGCCAAGCTTGGCGCCGATCGTGGCGAAGTAGACGTTCGAGGACACCTGGATCGCTTCGCTGAGATCGTAACTGCCGGGCAGGGCATGATCGCGCAGGACCTTTTTGCCTTTGTACATCGTCATGTATCCCTGCGAGGTGATCTTTTCTCCAGGCACGATGACGCTGTATTCGAGACAGGCCAAGGCCGTCAAAATCTTGAATGAAGATCCCGGCGGCTGCGCCGGAACCGCGGCATGATCGATCAGCGGCTCAGCCGGATCCGCGATCAGCTTCTGATAATCGGTGCGCAGTTGCGCATAGGTGAACCGCGGATTCGACGCCAGCGCCAGGATCCCACCGGTCTGGCAATCGAGGAGGACGAATCCGGCGCGGCCTTTGCCGATTTCATGCGCGTGCTCCATGCGGTCGGTGGCGCTGCCGAGCACTTGCGCGAGTTCGAGATAATGCTCGAGCGAATCCTCGGCGATGGTCTGCACCTCCATGTCGATTTCGGTGGTCAGGTCCTGGCCATCGAGCGCCGGATCGAGGGCTGCCTCGCGCACCCCATCGGGCGTGCGCACGTGCACGCGGCTGCCCGCCATGCCGCGCAATTGACTGTCGTAAACCTGCTCCAACCCCCAACGTCCGGTTGCTGGCCCTTCGTGATTCGCCGGATCGACGCCGATCATCCCCAAGGTGTGGCACAGGCTGGCGCCAAATGGATACGCTCGGCCGGTGCCGGTCGACACGGTCAGGCCGGGCAATTCGGCGCCGCCGTCGTCATAGCGTTTGAGCAGATCCTTTGGCGGCTCGGCGTCACGTCCGGCAAAGCGCACGGCAAACGCCTGCGGAATATCGGCGAATAACGCAATCGGATCACGCCGCGTCTGACCGGTCCACTCCTGATCAACGGTGCGCCGGGCCTTTGCCAGCAATTTGTCGACTTCCAAACGGCTCGTGGGTTGCCCATGCGCCGTCAACTCGGCGGCCAAGCCATCGGCCAAGCGATCGAGGCGCGCGGCATCGAGCACCAGCACGTGCGTGCGATGCGCTTTGTCCGCCTTGCGCGCGGTCAGCGCTTCGCCGTGGGCCTCGATGAGCGCCTGCAGGGTCAACGGATCCAGCCCGAGGTTGGCGGCTACGCGACGCGTCAGCCGAGTGTACAGGCCTTCGCCATCAGGCGGGTCGCCTTGGATCAGGAGCACCCGCTCACGCGCGCCGGGGACGCCGGTGAGTTCGATGTGCTGCATCACCGTGCCGCTTGGCAGACGCGGCGCGATCTGCTCGGCATCGATGCCCGCCGCGTAATAAATCGGCGACGGCACCAGCGGATGCGCGGCGTGGGCCTCGGCCAGGGCGCGGGTCAGGCGTTCGCCGACCAACCGCACATCGGCGTCAGCCGCGCGCGCCACCGCGGCTTCGGCTTGTTGCCGTTGATCGCTGATCAGCAGGCGCAGGGCCACGCTGACGGTTTGCGGCGGCGCCTCCGGCGCGGCCATCGCCTGGGGCAATGCGATGGAAAAAGCCGGCATGAACGGCTCCAGCAGATCGCGCACCCGGTCGCTGCCGCCGAGCCGGAAATCGCGCTCCAACGCGGTGGCGGCCGTCGCAAACACCGCCTCGGTGATCACCGTGGCATCGAGATTCCAGCGCAGCCGCAGTTCCTTCTGCAACGCCGCGACCGGGTCTTCGCCAAACAGATCGCCCTCGGCCAGCTGCGCGACATCCGCCTGCTCGTCATCGCTGCGATACGGATTCAAAGCGTCTTTCGGCAACCCCAGCAGACTCAGTGGGGCTTGGCTGCGGGGCGGCCCCGAACGCTCGGCCACCGCGGGAAAGGCCATCAGCTCGCCGACCACCAGCTCACGCAGACTGCTCCCCGGCGGCACCCGCACGCGCCCCGTGAGATCGACCAGCAACTCGCCCAGGCGCCGCTCATCCAAGCGCCAGATGGTATACGCGCCACGCAGCCTGGCGGACACTTCCAGATCGGAAAACACCACCGCCGCATGATAGACCAACCGCGTATCCGCGATCGGCGTCCCACTGCGATCCAGGATCCGCCCACGGCGGGGCTGGATGATCTCCACCACCACCCGCGACTGGTCGACGACCTGCGCATAACGCGCCCCATCCACCACCTGCAATTGCACCAAGCGCACCGCGAACAGCAGCCCCAAGCCGGTAATCACCAGCCCCAACACGATCACCCGAGAATGAACCGCAGGATTTTCAGCCGGCATGGCCGAACCGTACTCCACCCCACCGCAGGCGACAGGGTGAGGGTTTGATCGGGGTCATATCCACTGGACCCGCACATGGGCGAGCCGCCCATGCCACGTTTCGAGTAACCTGGGAGCGTCGACATGGACGTCGGCGCGCCCAGGAAGTGCGATGCAACTCGAACATGGGCGAGCCGCCCATGCCACGTTTCGAGTCGAGCGGGGTCCGGGGGCGCAGCCACCGGCCGAGGGCGTAGCGGGGGCGGGCCCCCGCGAACAGCGCTGACCCGCGCGCAGCGAAGCGAGCACGGCGTCAGCAGGCAGCGGCGGGCGCCTGCGCCCGTAGGTGGGCCCTAGGCCCGCCGCGTGAGCGAAGCGAACCCGCTGCCGTTAGTGATGATGGCCGCCAGCCCCATGCACATGCCCATGGTCGAGCTCTTCGCTGCTCGCCGCGCGCACTTCAAGAATCTCGACTTCGAAATGGAGGTTCTCGCCGGCTAACGGGTGGTTGCCGCTGACCAGCACGTCATCGCCTTCGATGCCGTGGATGGTGAAGGTGACCTCGGTCTTCTCCTTGGTCGGATGCTCGGCGCGAAATTGGAAACCTTCTTGGAGGTTCTTCTGCGCGTCCTTGGGGAACATGCTTTTGTTGACCTTGATATCGAGCTCATCGTCGACTTCGCCGTAGGCATCCTTGGCCGCGACATCGATCGCCAGCTTGTCGCCGGCTTTCTTGCCGAGCAGGGCGCTTTCCAGGCCGTTGATGATCTGGCTATGACCGCACAGAAAGACCAGCGGCTCGCCGGGCTGGCTGGCGTCGACATGTTCGCCGGCAGCGGTGCCGACTTTGTAATTCATGCTGACAACGGCGTTCTTGACGATGTTCATGGGGCCCGGGGCTTTCTGCCGGATGACGGCGGCGGCAGCATGCAGCCGCGCACGCCAAGCCAAGCTGGGCCAGCCGGCTCAGATCGTGCCACCGCGTGGCTTGCGCCGGGCCTGCCACCACTCCAGCCGCTTGGCAATCTCCTTTTCGAAACCGAAAGCACCGGGAGCGTAGAATTCAGAACCGAGCAGCTCGTCGGGCAGGCACTGCTGACCGGCAAAATGCTCGGGGGCATCGTGGTCGTAGACATAGCCCGCGGTGTAGCCGAGATCGGCCATGAACTGGGTCGGAGCGTTGCGCAAAAACAGAGGCACCTGCGCCGCAGGATGCGCGCGCACCGCCTCGGCAGCGGCGAAATAGGCTTTGGTGGTGTTCGATTTCGGCGCGGTGGCGCAATAGATCACCGCTTGGCTCAGCGGATAGATGGCCTCGGGCATGCCGATGTTCGAAGCCGCGGTCAGGGCGCTGGCTGCGATCACCAGCGCCTGGGGATCGGCCAAGCCGACATCCTCGCAGGCGAAGATGATGATCCGCCGAGCGACAAACGTCGGATCTTCGCCACTTTCGAGTTGCCGCGCGAGGTAGAACAACGCCGCCTGCACGTCGCTGGCGCGCATGCTTTTGATGAAGGCCGACGCGACGTCGTAATGGCTTTCGCCGCGCTTGTCGTGATCGGGCGCCGGCGCGGCGGCGACCTCGGCGACAGTCTCGGCGGTGACGGCCTCGCCCGCCGCCGTCAAAGCAGCTGCGCCTTCGAGCAGGATCAGCAGCCGCCGCCCATCGCCCGCGGCAAAACGCACCAGCAGCTCGCGCGCCACCGGTTCGACGGTGACTTCCGGCAGACCTTCCGGATGGCTGAGCGCACGGTCGATGAGTTCGCCGAGCGCCGCCGGATCAAGCGCACGCAAGGTGAAGGCCCGCGCCCGTGAGAGCAGCGCGCGGTTGATCGCGAAGCTCGGATTCTCGGTGGTCGCACCCACTAACAGCACGGTGCCGGCCTCGACGTGGGGCAGCAGCGCGTCCTGCTGCGATTTGGAGAATCGATGCAGCTCATCAATGAACAGCAGGGTGCCCTGGCCGAGATTGCGCGTCGCGGCGGCCTCGGCGATCACCGCGCGCAGTTCGGGAACACCGCCCAGAACCGCCGAAAAAGGCACGAAGCGCAATCCCAGGCGCTGCGCCAGCAAGCGCGCGATGGTGGTCTTGCCGCACCCCGGCGGGCCCCACAGCAGCAGCGACGGCAGATGTCCACTGGCCAGCAGGCGCGAGATGACGCCATCAGGTCCGAGCAGGTGCGCTTGGCCGGTGATGTCCTCCAGCGTGCGCGGGCGCAACCGTTCGGGCAGAGGGGTCACGGTCATGGCTCCATCAAACCACCGATTGCCCAGGGCCAAGCGCGGCGAGCCTGCGCCCATGCCGACCGCATCGCGTGCGTCTTCTTGGCGATTGCCGCTGCTCAACTGCGTGCTGCCCGGCGCCGGCCTGCTGATCACTGGCCGGCTGAATGCGGGATTGCTGCTGCTGGTGCCGACGGTGATCCTGATCGCGTTGATCCTCGGCGTGCTGGCGATCTTCACCCGCGCCGCCGCGTGGCCCCTGATCGGCGGATTCGTCAGCGCGTACGCGGCGTTGGCGCTGATCGCCAGTGGCTGGTGGTGGTGGCTCAGGCGCCGCGCGACCTTCGATCCGGTCGCGGTCCGCGCGTTGCACCGGTTGGCCGCGATCGCCTATCTGCAAGGCCGTAGCAACGAAGCCGTGACGCTCGCCCGACGGTTGGTCGCGGCCGCGCCCGAAGAATCCGGCACCTGGAATTTCCTCGCCCTGGTGGCCAGCGACGCCGGCGATGCGCGCACCGCGGCGAGGGCCGAGGCCCGCGCCACCGCGATCGACCTGCGCTGAAATTTTCTGCGTTCAAATCTTATGCCCACCTACCGCGTTCCCGCTTCGACCACCAACCTCGGCCACGGCTTCGACTGCCTGGGCATCGCCCTCGGCTTGGCCAATCACATCACCGTGATTCCCGGCGGCGCCTCGGTCATCGCGCCCGCAGCCGCCGACCCCGGCTTGCGCGTACTCGCCGAACAGGTGCGTGCAGCGTGTGCCGCGGCGTGGGGCGTGACCATCGGCGGCTTTTCGGTGACGGTCGCCGGTGACGTCCCGATCGCGCGCGGAATGGGGTCGTCGGCGACCATCCTCTGCGGGGTGGCGGCAGCCTGCCGCGATCTCGCCGGGCTGCCCGCCGATGTCGCGGCGGTGCTTGAAATCGCCGCGGCGATCGAGGGCCATCCCGACAACGTGGCGGCAGCGACCCTCGGTGGCGTGACCGTCGTCGGCACCGTCGGTGGGCGGTTGCAGTGGGCCAAGCTCGCGGTGCCCGATCGCCTCGTGGCGGTGATCGCGATTCCTCCGTTCGAGGTCAAGACCAGCGAGGCGCGGCGGATCTTGCCCAGCGACCTGAGTCGCGCCGACGCTATCTGCGGCCTGCAACGCACGGCGTTGATCACTGCCGCGTTGGCTCAAGGACGGATCGAATCCCTGCGCGGACTGTTCGCCGATGCGTGGCACGAACGCTTCCGGGCGCCGCTGAACCCCGGCTTGGGCGAAGCGCGCGCCGCCGCCGACGCCGCCGGGGCGATCGGCACGATCCTCTCGGGCTCGGGCTCGACCGTGCTCAGCTTTGCGCCCCGAGCCCAGGCGCAGGCGATCCAGGCGGCGGTCGCGCAGAGTTACCTGGTCCGCGGCGTGACGGCGGATGTCCGGGTGGTCGAATTCGACAACGCGGGGCTGGCCCGCGTGGGATGACCACGCTCGTTTGGGCCGGTGATTGCCGCTGAACGAATTCGGTGTCATCCTTCCCTCGCAGCCATGCCCCCACCGCAAAATACGCCGCCCGCAACTCCGACTTCTGAGCTGCCAACGTCTGAACAGCAGACCTTGCCGCTCTCGGCGGTACCTGATGGCGACCTGTCTGGGATCGCGGTGTCTGGGATCGCGGTGTCTGGGGTGGCGATGAAGGCAGCCAGTGCTGCGCCGCGTCCGATCCCCCTTGAATTCGCCGGCTATCGCCGGCTGCGGCCGCTGGGCATCGGCGGCATGGGCGAAGTCCACCTCGCCGAGCACGTCCGGCTCAAGCGTCAGGTCGCGCTGAAACTGCTGCGCCCGAATGTCTCGGATGATCGCGCGTTCAGCGAACGCTTCCTGCGTGAGTCCAAGGCGATGGCGGCGGTCAGCCACCCCAACGTGGTCGCGATCCACGATTCCGGCGAGGTCGATGGCTTCCTGTTCATGGCGATCGAGTTCGTTGATGGCATCGATCTCGGCAAGCTGCTCAAGACCCGCGGCACCATCGATGAGGCGACCGCTTTCAAGATCATGATCGGCTGCTGCAAAGGCCTTGAAGCGATCTACGCCGCGGGCCTGGTGCATCGTGACATCAAGCCGGCGAATATTTTCCTCGATCGCACGGGCGAGCCGAAGATCGGCGACCTGGGACTGGCGCGACACGTCGATGGCGAAGACCGCATGACCATGACCGGCAATGCCTGGGGCACCCCGGCGTACATGCCGCCCGAACAACTGCGCGGTATCGCCGACATCGACATCCGCAGCGATCTGTATGCGCTGGGGGCGACGCTGTTCACGATCCTCACCGGGACCGAGCCTTTCACCGGCCCGACCGCGTTCGTCGTGACCACCCGCATCCTGACCGAGCCCTCGCCCGATCCCCGATTGCACAATCGGACATTGAGCCCGGCGGTGGCGGCGATCATCCGCGCCTGCCTGGAAAAAGACCGGGAGAAGCGTTACGCCGACCCGACCGCGCTGCGCGTCGATCTCGAGCGTGCGCGCGATCATCTGCCGTTGGCGTTCGCGCAGCTTCCGGCGGCGATCGACATTTCGACCGCTGCCGAACCTACGTCGCTCAGCGCTCGGCGCGCGCCGGTGGTCGCTGCGCCGGTCGCACCGCAGGTGAACGGCACCGTGATCACGGTGCTCGCCTACGGCACCGCCGCCGCTGTGCTGGCCCTGGTGATCTGGTCACTGCAAGGCGGGACCTCACGGCCCAAAACCACGGTTGCGGGTGCCACGGCCGACTCACCCGTGGGCCAATCGGCGCCGGATAAGACGCTCCAATCGTGGATTCAAAATCGCGGGCGCGATCAGTTCGGCGACTGGGCGCGACTGGTCAGCGGCAATGCCTCGATCCGATTGCGGCATCTGCCCGGGGGGACTTTTCACATGGGCAGCCCGCCGGACGAACCGGGCCGAGGAGCCAGCGAAACCCTTCATCAAGTCACCCTCACCCGGCCATTCTGGATCACCGATACCGAGGTCAGCCGTGATCTGTGGCGGGCGGTGATGGGCGGCGACGCGGCTGGTCCGGCCCCGATCACTGACATCAGCTGGCACGAAGCCCACGATTTTCTGATGACTCTCAACGCCCAGATGAATCAGCAGGAAACGCGTCTGCCGACCGAGGCCGAATGGGAATACGCCTGCCGTGCGGAATCGCTCAGCGCATTTCCCAACGGCCCGCGCGCCGACTCCGGCGAAGCCATCGCTGGCAACGCCCCCCGCCCGGTCGGCAGCGGTCAGCCGAATCGCTACGGACTGTTCGATCTGCCCGGCAACGTCAGCGAATGGTGCCTCGACAACTGGAATGGGAGCGACCCGTTGTCCGCGGAGCCAGAGGTCGACCCCGACAACCGTTTTGGTGCGCTCTCGGTGGTGCGCGGCGGCGCCTACAGCCAACCCGAATCCGCCGCCCGCAGCGCCGCCCGCCAAGCCATCGACCCGCAACAACGGCAACCTGATCTCGGCTTCCGCTTCGTCATCGTCGATCGCTAAAGCGGTCTGCTCTCGCGTGACTTGGGCGGCGCGCCCAGGTGCCTTCATCACCCGCACATGGGCGAGCCGCCCATGCCACGTGCGGCATCGCATCGTCCGTGGTATGTCCACCGGCTCCGGATGCGACCGGCGCCTTTTACGTGGCATGGGCGGCTCGCCCATGTGTCTTCGTCACCCGCACATGGGCGAGCCGCCCACGCCACGTGCGGCACACGACCACTTCGTCTGGGTAGTGTCGTACCCGCGTTAAATCGCGGCCTTGGCTTCCAGCTCCTGCCAGCGCGCATACAGCCGGTCGATCTCGATCGTCAGCTGATCGATCTCGTCTTGCAGAGCCATCAACGCCGCAGCGTCAGAGGCCACCGCGGGTTCGCCCATGCGGACATACAGCACGTCGCGCTTGGCTTCGGTGGTCTGGATTTTTTCGCCCATGCGTTCGAGTTCGCGGCGTTCGCTTTTGCCCAGACCGGCGCCGGCCAGGGTGGGGATCGCCGGCGTCACCGGACGACCACCGGCACTGGGATTCTCCTTGGCGATCAACGACTGCTGCGCGGTCTGCCACTGCCAGTAATCGGCATGCGGCGTCGCGCTGCCGTGGCCATCGAGCGCGAGCAGCTTGGTGCTGACGCGATCGAGCATGAAGCGGTCATGGGTCACCAGCACCACCGCGCCGGGGAAAGTCATGATCGCGTCTTCGAGGACTTCGAGAGTCGCGATGTCGAGATCGTTGGTCGGCTCGTCGAGCAGCAGCAGATCACCGGCTTTGAGCATGAGCTGACTGATCAGCAGGCGCGCCTGTTCACCACCCGACATGCTGCCGACCAGCTGCTCCATCTGCTCCGGGCGATAGCAGAACCGTTTGGCCCACGACATGACGTGGATCTTTGATTCGCGAAATTGCACCGCTTCGCCATTCGGGCACAGCGCTTGGCGCAAGGTCTGCCCAGGATTCAACGAGGCGCGATCTTGGCGGAAATACACCGCACGCAGGCTTGGGGCGCGCTTCAGGGTGCCGCCGGCGACCGGGATTTCGCCGTTGAGGACCTTGAGCAACGTCGACTTGCCGCTGCCATTGCGCCCGAGCAGGCCGAGCCGATCGCCCGGCCCAAGCTGGAAGTCGGTCGAGCGGATCAGCGTGCGGCCACCGCCACCGACCAGCGGCACATCGACCCGCAGATTTTCGGCGACGATCAGATCCGAACTGCGGCGGCCGGTGGCGGTGAAATCGATGCCGGCGGTTTTCGTCTGGGCATTGCGCCACGACACATCCGCGAGTTCTTGCTGGCGATCGAGGGCCACCGCGATGCGCGACTGGGCCTTTTTCATCTGGGCCTTGGGGCCGCGACGCAGCCACTCGGTTTCGCGGGCGACCTGATTTTGCAGCACCGCCTGCTTCTTCTCTTGCGCCGCGATCGCCAGATCGCGGTTGACCAGGAAATCGTTGTAGCCACCGACGCTGCGGAAATGGCCGCCTGGATGGCGGGGATTTATTTCGACGATGCGGTTGGCGACGGCTTCCAGAAAGGCGCGGTCATGGGTGACCACGACGAAGGCGAAGCGGGCGTTGGCCAGCAGCCGCTCCAACCACAGCACGCCTTCCAGATCGAGATGATTGGTCGGTTCGTCGAGCAGCAGCAGTTGCGGCGCTCTGACCATTTCGGCGATCACCGCCAGGCGTTTGCGCCAGCCTCCGGACAGCGAGCCGACGGTCGCGAAGGGATCGGCGAATACTGCTTTGCGCAGTTCGACCTCGGCCTGAGTTTCGGCCTCATGGGCTTCGACGCCGATCGAGACCAAGGCCTTGGCGACGATCTCGATCGCGCGCTGGCCTTCGGTGAAGGTGTCCGCCTGGGCCAGATAGCCCATGCGGATGCCACGGGCGGCCGCGCGTTCGCCGCCATCCGGTTGCTCGATGCCCGCGAGAATCCGCAGCAGCGTCGATTTGCCGCAACCATTCGGCCCGATCAGGCCGACTCTTTCGTCATCTTGAACGTCAAAGGTCAGGCCTTCGAAAAGGGGACGGGCACCGACCGTACGAGTCAGGTCACGAGCAGAAAGAAGCACAGGCATGGGGACATCTACTCAAATGGAGGCTGAAGGCGGCTAGAGGCGGCGCTTGGCGAGCGGCTACTGGCCATCGTTGACGGAGGCGATCGAGGCCACAGGGTCGGCCCTCCGCAACGGAGGCAACGTGCGAACCGTGTTCCGTACTGGCGTCTTCATCGGCTGGCTCGCGCTATGCGGTCTGGGACTGAGCAGTTGCGCAAATGCCCGTTTCATCGTGCATGATCAAGGCACCGGCGTGGCGGTCATCCAGGCGCGCGCAGTTGAAGTGCGCAGCGCGGGAGCGGGTGGCGAGATCCTGCTGGCCGACGCCGACGATCACGGACGGCTGGCGATGCGCTTGCCGGCCAACGATGACGCGATCGTCGCGGTGCGCGCCGATGGCTTCGTGCAGTATTCCAAAACTGCTGGCTGGCTGCGCGCGCAGCCCCAGCCGCTCAACATTCCACTCGCACCACTGTGGCTTGCTGAATTTTTGAGGACTGGAAAAAAACCGTCTGAGATCATCACCGTCAAGCCCTGCCATTGTCCTGCCGCACACGTGCGATGATTCCTGCGTGGTGGTCGAAAACCGATACCCCGCTGCGCCAAGCGGCGCGGCCATGGCTGCCGTGGCTGGCGTTGGGGGTGACCGCGGGCGCCGCGGGGCTGGCCGCCGGTCATTGGTGGTGGATCGCGTTGCTCGCAGCGCCGGCCGCGGTCGCGGTCGATGGGCGCTGGCCGTACGCCGCGCGGGCATTGCTGGCGTTGGCGGCGCTCACCGCTGGCGGCTGGCTCGGTTCTAGCGCGCCCGGGACCAGCGACCTCGGCCCGCGTTTATACGACGTCACCGGCACGGTCGGCAGTTCGCTGTACCTCAGCCATCATCAGGGATTCATTCTCGCACCTGAAAAAACCGCTGATTCAAGCGGATATCTGCCGCGCCGCCTGTTCGTCTCGGCGCCTCCCATGCCCGGCATGCTGGAGGGCGACCGGGTTCAGGTGCGCGGCCTGTGGCGGCGCGATACGCGGGGCGAACGCCTCGATGCGGTGTCGATCGAGCGCGTCGGCCTGCGCGAAACCGGCGTCCGTGGTCCGGCGTGGAGCGCGCTCGATCGGATCGAGCAACATCGTGAACTCGCGGGCGCGCTGCTGCTCGGCATGGGTCGGCCGCCTGAACAGGATTTATTCCGGCGCACGGGATTGGTCCACGTGCTGGCGGTCAGCGGCATGCATCTGGCCTTGGCCGCGGCGATGGGCGCGTGGCTGCTGCGCCAAGTCGGCGTCGGCTGGTTGACGCGTCAACTCGCCCTCGCGGCCCTGCTGATCGGCTACACGTGGTTAACGGCCGCCAGCCCGGCCACCGTGCGCGCCTTGGCGATGGCGCTGGCGATGACCCTCTATGCGCTGACGGCGCGCGAACCGCATCGCTTGGGCGCGGTGTCGCTCGCTGCGTTGGCCCTGGTGCTGTGGGATCCGGGCGTGGCGCACGATCTCGGCTTTCAACTCAGCCTCGCGGCGGTTTTGGGGATCATGACCCTGGGGCTCGACCTGATGCACTTGCGTCAGCGGTGGCTGCCTTTGGCCGCATTACCGCTGACCCGTCCGACCTGGCGGGTGCTGTTGTTCGCGACTCGCACGACGTGCGATGGCCTCGCGATCGGCACTGCTGCATCTCTGGCCACTGCGCCGGTGCTGGTCGCGACCTTCGGCACCATCAGTCCGTGGTCACCGCTGACGACCTTGCTGGTGTCGCCGCCGACCACCGTCGCCTTGTGGACCGGATTGCCGCTGCTCGGCCTCGCCGGAGCATGGCCCAACGGCCCGTGGGAAGGCCTGTACCTCATTCTAGAAAGCGCGCTGTCGTCGCTGGTATGGGCCGTCACCGCTGCGGATCAGCTGCCGGGTCGCGTCCCCGTGCCGCCGGCACCAATCATCGTCCTGCTGCTGTGGCCCTTGGTGTTCGTCCCGTGCGAACCAGTGCGCATGCCGGCCGCGCTCCTCGATCCCCAGGCGGACCATCCGGCCACAGCAGAGCCTTCATCGCCCTCACCTTGGCCGCGTGCCACCTTGATCCGATTGGCCATTGTAGCAGTGCTGATCGGCTTGTGGCGGTGGCTGTGACGAGCTCGGTTACGCGGTGACCGTCAGCCCGGCCACGCGGATTGCCTGGGGGCCATGATACTCGCCGACGGTGATTACTTCGCTGCTGAAGCGGGCGTCTGCCAAGGCGTCTTTGATCACGCCGCTGACGCTGCCGCCGGTGATCGCGGTGCGCGAGCCGTCTGCGTGATGAAGATATGCGAGCCGGATTTCACCGCTGAAAGCACCGGTGTCGGCGCGCGGGCCAAATTCGCTGAAGCGGATGATCTCGAGAGTGCCAGGGCGCAACTGCGCGCAGGTGCTGACTCCAGGAGCGACCACCACCGTGCCTCGGGCGCCGCGCGGCTGGCGACCGAGGGCCTGCATCCAGCGCCCGCTGCCATGCACTCCGACCAGGACATCGTCGCGCACCAGTTCTTGGCGCGTCGCGGCGTAGCCATTGGGATCGAAAGCATAAGCGGCCAAGCTCGCGATCAGCGGATCCGAGGTCACGTTTAGACGATCGCCACCTCGCCGCACGACGACGGGGTGACCCTCGGGCAGGGCGGTGATCCGCCGCACATGCAGGGCGGCATCGGCGTGGTGCGCGTAGTAGTCGAACAACTCGGCGGCGTAGGCATCGCAGATCAGCACGGGCTGCACGCCGGCCACCGGCGCCGAAGCGGTCGCCCCATCGCGCACGCAGGCGGCGGCGGCCGTCACCCGCTCAGCCAGGTGCAGATCGGCCGCGCGGGTGGCTTCGACCCGATCGTAGAATTCGGCTTCTTTGCCGCCCACAGGCCGATGCAGCAATACGAATTCGGCATAGAGGCGCGTGTTGCGATCACGCAGATCCAGGCCGCGATGGTTAAGCAGCCGGCGGTCGCTGATGGTTGCGAACAGCTCCAACGTGCTTGGTCGGACATCGGTGGGCACTGCGCTCTGAAAAGTCGCGACCAGATCGTCGAGCACCTGCACCGGGTCCGCCAGCAATCCGCCATCGCATCCTGCCGCGGGATCAGTGGGCGGGGTCGCCGTGCCGGCGTCGCCGGGGGCCGGCAGCAGCCACGCGGGATTGCGGGCTGCCGCTGCCGCGGCAAGGGCGTTGGTGAGCCGCTCGACCAGGGCGTTGCTGTCTTCGGCGGACCCCAGCGTGAATGCGGCCTCGCCTTGGAGGCCAGCCTCGGGGTTCAACGCCAACCATACGTTCCAGCGCGTGGCGGCGGCGCGGCGTTCACTTTCGACGGCGAGAAAAGTCAGGTAGCGCTCATGCCTCGATTCGCTGATTTCGGTGATTTGCCATTGGCAGACTCCGGGCGCGGCTTTGAGGGCGGAGATCAGCAGTTCAAGAGTCATGGCTGGTTTCATTGATATAAAAATTTACGCGATGACCGCACGCAGGCGCAGCGCCGGGCCGCCGTCGGTGACCTTCACCCATTCCTTGTAGCCCTTGCCGCACATCCCGACGCTGGCCTCGACCAGCTCACGGCCAACGCCGTCGACACTGTGCAGCAGGCGCGGCACCGAGCCGGTGACGACCACCGGACTGAACACCCGGCCGGTGAGTTTTCCGCCGACGATCTCCTCGGCCATCGCGCCTTCGAGCTGGATGCCCCACCCTTTGGGATCCTCCATGCCATTCGATGGATGGGTCAGGAAATAGCCGCGCTCGACTCCGGCGATCAACTCCTCGACGGTGCTAGTGCCGGCCCCGAAGAAGGTATTGGTCATCCGCGTGTACGGTTTGTGGTCGTACGCTTCGCGCCGGCCATTGGCGGTTTTGCGCACGCTCAGGCCGCGATGCCCGAGCACCGCATGGCTGTAGCGATCGTTCAGTCCCGCGACCAGCACACCGTCATGGATGATCTCGGTCGGCTGCGCGAGGGTGCCCTCGTCATCGAAGAAATAACTCGCCGCCCATCCGTTCGCCGGGTCATCGAACATCTGCACCAACGGCGACGCGACGGGTTTGCCCAACCAGTGCGCGCCCTCGCTGCGATCCTTCAGATAGAGATCCTGCTCGGTGCCATGGCCGAACGCCTCATGGGCGAAGATGCCGGCAAAGGCCCCATCGAACACGCACGTGTGTTCACCCGGATCGCTCAATCGCGGCGCTCCGATCAAGCGCGGGCCGTCGCGGCGCAGGTCGGTCAGATACGCGCCATCGAGGCGCTGATGCTCCCATCCGCCGATCCGCTCGAAGCCGCCATGAAGCTGCACCTGCGCACCATCCTTGGCCCAGATGCCGAGCACGATCTGGCGCACCCGGTGCAGGTGCTGATGCAGACGCCGGGTGCGATTGACGAACACGATCTCTGCGTGGACATCGCCGACCACCGCCGTCGCTTCTTGCAGCAGCTCACCCGCGACCGCCGCGCGCAACGCCCGCGCGACTTCGATCTTGGTCGCGGCCGGCACGCTGCGGCTGTCCTCGGCCATGACCTGCGCGAAGGACCGCTGCAACGGTTCGCCGGGCTCCAGCGCCAACCCATCGCGGACGATCCCCGCCATCGTCACGCGCTCGGCCAAGGCCGCCGCCGACGCTGCGATTCCCGCAGGGTCCAGGCGATCGGTGCTTTCTTCAAGAAACCGCGCCCCGGTCCACGCCGTCAGGGTCACCCCCGCATTCGGCGGCACCGGCTGGCACGACGTCGTCGCCGAATCGATGCGCACCTGGGTGCCGGCATCCCGCCGCGCATACGCGCTGGCATACGGCGCCTGGAGTTCCAGCAGACGCACCGCTTCGACCAAGGCGGGAATGAGATGATCCATGTCGGCATTCCCGCCGCCCGGACGCGCGGCGCAACCGGCTAACGACTCGAGGTCACCAGCCGATGGCTTCGCGGTTTCTTCGCCGCTTATTTTGCTTTGGTCGGCCCGCCACGGGCCGGCAAGAGACGCTCAAGCGCCAGCACGGTCGCTTGATTTACCGTTACTCCGCGGGCAGCGGCCAATGCTTCAATCTGCGTCCAGAGGACATCTGGGGCGCGAATCGATCTGGTGCGCGTGACGGCGCCACGACCACCCTTGGCCGGGCGTCCACGTTTGGCGGGGCGAAGGCCACGCTCAGCCTGGGCCACCAGGCGTTCGAAATCGGCCCGACTCTGGGGTAAGCCACTTCCCTGCGGCGGAATCGGCAGATCACGCAACGCTTTAGTAAAAGCTCGATCAAGGGCAGGATTGTTCAACGGGGTGCGCGTGGGGTTCTTGTCGGTCATGGTTGCCTCCGTGTGGTGCGTCCGCCTCGGCGGGTCGGATACATGGTGATCGGGTACGCGCGTACGGCATCCCGCGCTTCAATCGCCTCGAAAATAAAAACCACCGTCCAGTCTCGCGTAACCACAAACGCCTGAGCTTTTGCCGTGCGCGGTCTGGTTACCTGAATGCGTACCTCCGGATCTTGCAAGACCGCCTCCGCCATGATCACCGAACCTCCATGGCCAGTGATGTGCTCGCGGTTCCAGTCGCCCCAGACCACCTCCGCAATGCGCATATGCGAATTTTGACCTATCCCCCTTTAATTGCCACACAATTAAAGAAATAGGCTCGCTCAACCAGGATTTTTCCTGCCACTCCGATTGACCTGGACGGCTATTCGATTTTCACAGATGGAGGCTCATGTAGAAGTTTGGGCAGCTATGACCCCCACCGACATCTTCCTGCGTCTTGGAACGGCTTTGCTCATCGGCCTCGCGTTGGGCCTTGAGCGCGAAAAACGTGGACGGGCAGCGGGCTTGCGCACGACCACCCTGGTCGCGTTCGCCGCGGCGCTGGCGATGGTGTTGTCGGAATGGCTGCCCACGGCGCGCGCGGCGGCGGGCACGTTCGGCGGCGATCCGGCGCGCTTGGCGGCCGGCGTGCTTGCCGGCATGGGATTTCTGGGGGCGGGGGTGATCA
>JANYGY010000142.1 GCA_025362255.1 Planctomycetales bacterium | reverse complement strand
GCGAGGTCTACGGCGATCCGGCGGTGCATCCGCAAACCGAAGGATATTGGGGCAATGTCAACCCGATCGGGATCCGTTCGTGCTATGACGAAGGCAAGCGCTGTGCCGAAACGCTTTTTTTCGACTATCATCGGCAACACCAAGCGCGGATCAAAGTCGCCCGGATTTTCAATACCTATGGGCCGCGGATGCATCCACAGGATGGCCGAGTGGTCTCGAACTTCATCGTCCAGGCCCTCGCCAATCAGCCGATCACGGTGTATGGCGCCGGCGCCCAGACGCGTTCCTTCTGTTTCGTCGACGATTTGATTTCCGGATTGATCGCGTTGATGGGTACCGCAGATGAAGTGACCGGCCCGGTGAATCTTGGTCGTCCCGAAGAGTTCACCATTCGCCAATTGGCTGAACAGGTGGTCCGCCTGAGCGGCTCGTCGAGCACCATCGTGACTCATCCATTGCCCTCGGATGATCCGACCCAACGACGCCCGGACATCTCCCTTGCGCGCAGGTTGTTGGCGTGGGAGCCGACCGTTGCGCTCAGTGACGGTCTGGTGCCGACGATCGCCTACTTCCGCGCCAGCGGCAGTCGGCCAGTGACCGGAGTCGCGTACCAGTGATCGCCAGTGATTCGCCCACGGCCTCACCTCCCAATCGACGTCAACAGGCGGTTCGCCGCCGGGCGCTGCTCGCGCTTGCTGACGGAGGAGTCCTCATCGGTGGCTGGATGGCCATCGCCGCGTGGCAGATTCCGCACCTGCCCACCGGCCTGTTGATCGGATTCGGAATGGTGCCGGCCTTGGCGCTGATTCGCGGCTGGCAGGATGTTGGCGGATCGTTGGCCGCACCAAAGTGGACTGGGCGTTGCCTGCCCGCGGTGTCCATGTGTGGCTTGGTGCTGGTCTACCTGGCGTTGGCATTGGTGATTTCCGGGCTTGATCCGTTTCATCCAGATCAAACCCGATTTTTTTTATGGCAGCCTTTGCTGACGTGGTTCGCACTCGCGTTGTCGTGGGTGGTGCTCAGCCGTCTGCCTGGTTCTGCCGGAGGTCCATTTCGCCGACGGGTGGTGCTGGTCGGCCATCCTGATTCCTGTCGGCGCGTCCACGAACACCTGCGCGGTGTCACCTCCATGGCTGCTGATCCGATCGAGGTGATCGATGAAATGATCTGGTCGCCAGGCCCCGTTCCGCCGACGCTGGTGGATTGCCTAGTTGAAAGATTGTTGCCTGACGATGTCGATGAAGTCCTGCTCTGCACCGAACTCAGCGACCATCAGGCGGTCGAGCTGCTGCTGCGAAAAATGCAGGGCACCTCGGTTGCTGTGCGCTTGGTCCCTGATCTGGCGGATCTGCCGCTGTTCTGCCTCCGCTCGGGTGAGATTGCCGGCATGCCTGCCCTCCACCTCAGCGCCTCGCCGCTGAGCGATGGGTCGTTAGTCGTGAAGTGGATTGAGGACAAATTCCTGTCGGTGCTGATCCTGTTGTTCATCTGGCCGGTTCTTTTGGCAGTCGCCGTGGCGGTGCGCCTCTCCGGTCCTGGCCCGGTGATCTTTGTCCAAGAGCGCCACGGCCTGGGCGGGCGGGTCATCCGGGTTTACAAATTCCGCACCATGCATGCAGGAATGCTTCCGGCACCGGGCGATTCATCGACCGGGGGCACCACCCGCTTAGGCCGGATCGCGGTTAAAGATCGACTGTCGACCGATTTCGTCCAAGCCAGCGCCGGCGATCCCCGAATCACCCGCCTCGGGCGATTCATGCGCAACACCAGCATCGACGAGCTCCCCCAATTCATCAACGTCCTCCAAGGCCGGATGAGCATCGTCGGACCGCGGCCGCATCCTCTCAAATTGAACCATCGTTTCACGCCCGAGATCGCCGACTTGATGCGCCGCCATTACGTCAAACCCGGCATCACCGGGCTGGCTCAGATTTCCGGCTCACGTGGAGAAACCCGCGATGTCGACGCCATGCGCACCCGGGTTGAGTTCGATTTGGCATACATCCGCAAATGGTCGCTCGGACTCGATCTGCGGATCATCGGCATGACGGTGTGCAAAGGCTTCATCAACCACCAGCCGTAAGCGCCGAAAATATCAGGTCATGACCGACGCCGGAGGCGGCCCACCACCTAGACACCATTGGTACATCTCATCACATCGATGAGCGACGGCATCCCAGGTGAATTGATCCCTGACCAGGGTGAACCCGCGTTGGCCCTGCGCATTGAGATCGCTGGTCGAGTGCGTCGTCAAGGCGACCAGATGATCAGCCAGCCGGGATGAATCGACGGAGATACGCTGCGCCGCATTCGCCGCAAAACCTTCCGGCAGGTTACAGGCATCAGTCATTAACACCGGCAGGCCGAAGCTCCATGCTTCGAGCACGGACATCGGCAGTCCTTCGCTGTGTGACGGGAGAATAAACGCACTGGCGTGGAGCAGACAGGCCCGTTTCGCGTCTCCGAAGACTGGTCCCACCATCATGATCTGGTGGCTTAGTCCAGCTTCGGCGATGCGTTTGCTCACGTCTTCGGGGTATCCATCAATTCCCCACCCCGCAATCGCCACGAGCCAATCTGCACTCCAGGTCGGATGACGTTTCTGCAAAATCGCCACCGCGTCGATCAACTCATCGAGTCCTTTTTTGCGGTGCAGTCGACCTAAGAAAAGCAGCACCCGGCGACCCCGAGCGACTTCCGCCCACGGGGCTTCTGGCCGCGGCCGGTCAAGTCTTGGAAGATCAATGCCGTTTGGGACGATGGCGATGCGCAATCCGGGTTCATACCGGCGGATTGATTCAGCTTCCGCTTGGCAAAGTGCTGCCAAGCAACGTGCCTGCCTGAGGTGCCTGCGTTGGTACCAACGATTGGCAATCGCCTTTTTCAGGCGCCCGCGAGTAGTGATCCAGGGGTCAAGCATGCCATGCGGTGAGACCACATATGGCCGACCCGTGCGTGATGCCCAGTCATGGCAGGCGGCGGATGACCACGTCCAAATTCCATGATGATGGGCAAGATCGGCACCGACCCCGTCAAGGATCGCACCCAGTCCGGGGGCATAACTCAAGCTGCGAGGTCCACGGATCGCGGCAGTACGTACCGCCACTGCGCCCCACGCTGCGAGATCTCGAGCGGTGTGGTCATCAAGGGTGCCGGCGACGGTCAGACGGTGTCCGCAACGGAGCAAACCACCCGCCAGGCCGGTCATTGCGGTGAAAAGACCACCGCCTTCACGAGAAACTGAAGTCGTGCTGAAAACTATTTTGTTCATGGCTCACGATTGATGAAACCGACGATGATGGTGCGCACGACGATCCGTAGATCGAGCCACAACGACCAGGTGCGGATGTATTCGAGATCAAGTTCGATGCGTCGGCGCATGTCCGCGACCGTCTTGGTCTCGCCCCGGGCGCCGTTGATCTGGGCCCAGCCGGTGATCCCAGGTTTGACGTAATGGCGCCGCATCAGATCGGCGATCGTCTTGGTATACTGTTGATTATGTCGAATCGCGTGCGGACGTGGCCCGACAATTGACATGTCGCCATACAGGACATTGAAAAATTGCGGCAATTCATCGAGGCTGGTCTTGCGCAGAATGCGACCAACCCGGGTGATTCTTGGATCTGCACCGGTGGCCTGCTTGAAGTCATCGGGGGTATGATCGCCGGTCCCCAGGGCGCCGATAACATTGGTAGCGACCACTGGGAGTGCGGTCCCGGGTTCCGTTCCGTGGTATAGGTTCTGAGCCGCCGTCTTGAGGGTGATGGTCCCCGACTGGGTTCGTCCCGGAGCAGTGAATACCTCGCGAGTGCCGCCGCCGCCAACCACCGCACTTGCACGCAGCGAGCGGTGGGAACGTGACTCCTTGTGCTTGGTCTCGTCAACGTTCAACGACAATGCCGGGGTTCCAATCGGCGTGTGGTCGTATTCCGGCGCTGGCGGGTTCGGAGGGAGTGTTGGAGCGATTGTTTGAGGCTCCGCGATTAGCGGTACCTGCGCCTCGACTGGACGCGGATCCAAGGCTGAATGGGGGGCGAGAATTTCCGCTCTCAAGCGTGGTCCGCCGTGATACATGGTGCGGAATTTCAAAACCCGGATGACCCGTCCACCAAGGCCGTGACGCTCTTGCGAAAACAGGATCGGTCCTGGGCTGCTCATCCGGACGAGCAACGCGACCACAAACATCACCGGTGAGATCAGGATCAAGATCAGCAGGGCGAGGACCTTATCCTCAAGCCATTTGATCGCCAACGAACTGGGCGAAAACGGACTCGACGACATGGCGATGATCGGCTGGCCGGCATAATCGCCGATCCGCATGCAAAATAACGGAAACGTAGTGAGATCTGGCGCATAATGGATTTCAACGGCATGATTCAGGAGGCGGTTCATGACTTCAGAAACCAGTTGCTGGTCGGCCAGCGACCCGGTCACCACCACCCTTCGGATATGCATGTCGTCGACCAGCTCAGGCAGATGCTCGATCGGGATGAAGCGCCAACCCTCGCCGGATTGCAGCGCGCCATCCTCGGTATGAGCAATCGCCACTACCTTGAAGCCGAATTCAGGATGCGCGGCAAAATGTCGCGCCATGCGCAACGATTGGTTGACGGGTCCGGCCAGCACGGTCAGGTCGATGCCGACGCCGCGCCGTCGGGCGATGACTATCCATGCATAGACCAGCAAACGATTAGAGAACATCATTACCAGCGTGCCGCCGATCCACCATAATTTGGACGAGGCAGGCAACAGGCCTTCTTGAGCAAGCAGATTTATTCCGACCTGCATCGCCAAGACGAATACCAGCCAGCCGACCAGCCCCCGTCGCAACCAACGCACAAAGGCGCCGACATTCAATTCATTATAGCTGCCAGTGAGATTGAACGACAACGCCGCCACCACGCCCGACAATAGCAAGAGTCTGGCAAATCCGGCGGTGTTGACGTCAGCTCCGTTCCATACAGCGGTCCCACCGACCAGCATGACCGAGGTCAGAGCATCCAACAGGATCAAGATCGTGCGCCGCGTATGGCCGTGGGTCGTGATCATGATGACGTGCCCTGATCATTGGCCCGGGTGATAACCTGGTTTTCAGAATTTTTTTCGGTTCGCTCCTGCGAAAGACAACGCAAACGATCGGCAAATGCGCCAAGAACTTGGCCAATTTCGAAATGGGCCAAAACGTAAGATCTGCCACGAGGGCCGAGCGCTGCGCGTCGTGCAAGGTCGCAGGCAAGAGCACGCAAGGCAGAGGCCAGTGCGAGTGAGTCCTCGGGTGGCACCACCACGCCGCAACCCGCGGCAGTGACGACTTCCGCTAGATCAGTGTCGCAGTCAGCAGTGACCACCACCGGCCGCTCCATGGCCATGAGATTGAGCAATTTACTTGGCATTACCAAGTCTGCCGCGGCGCGTAGCTGTGGAACGCAGTGAATATCTGCGGCAGCGATGAATTCCCGTAATCGAGCGGCCGGAGCAAGGCCGAGAAAACGGACGCGGGCACCTTTGGTTTCCGCGATTCGTTCCAGAGTTGACCGCTCAGCACCATCACCCGCGATCAGCAAAATGACATTAGGCAGATCGCTGAGTTCAGCAAATGCGGCAATCAAATGCTCAAGGCCTTGTTTCCGTCCCAGGTTTCCGCTGTAGGCGATAACCACCGTCCTTTCGCCGGCTCCCCACTCCATACGATACGAGTTCGGTCCGACCCACGGTGTCATCTGAGCGCAGTCGGCCCAATTGGGGACGAAGCCGATCGGTCGTCGAGTCACGGTTTTCGTGAAGACTCGCCGGCGCATCCCGTTGCTGATGGTGGTGACCTGATCGACCAGGCGCAGCTGTATTCGCTCCAGGAACGCCAAAAACGGAATCAACTGACGGGGCAACATTCCGAGATCACGCGCAGCATCGATCTGCAAATCTTGGATGTGATAAACAACCGGACAGCGCCAACAGCGTGCCGCGAGCAGTCCGAGAAATCCACTGAGAAAGGGGGGTGCAACCACGATCACTGCGTCATGCCGTGTAGGGTCGAAGAGTAAACGCCAAGCTGTGCGCAAAAGCCAACTGGCATCAAGACGCATCCGAGCTAGCCCGGAGGGCGGTGGGCGGGGAACAAAATGCCGCACCCGGCGAACCTGCACGCCGTTGATGACTTCATCCCCCCGGCCCCGTCGGTAATCACGAACGGCATATTCCTCGGGGACTTTCCACCAGGGATAGTGGGGAATCCCGGTGTGGACGGTCACCTGCCATCCGAGATTTGCCACCAACCATTCGGCCATGGCCGTATTAAATGCTGGAATGCCAGTGGGTTCAGGAAAATAATTATGCGAGAATATCGCCAATCGGAAC
Organism: Planctomycetales bacterium; assembly: GCA_025362255.1. GTDB lineage: Bacteria > Planctomycetota > UBA11346 > UBA11346 > UBA11346 > CAIUVD01. The sequence goes on along the minus strand of JANYGY010000142.1, from coordinate 7,608 downwards.
GGCTTACGCATGCGCGGCTCCGCGAACGCTAGATGCCTCGAGGGAATCTGCGGCATCGGCTGAGCGCAGCTCGCGTGGCCCCGTGGCCACTGCCGGCGAGCCACGATACACCGTCCACGCCTCAGCATTGCGGGTGACGACTGCGCGCGCGGCAATCAGCGCACCCTCGCCGATCGTGACTCCAGGCAACACCAATGCCCCCAGAGCGATCCACGCACCGCAACCAATCTGAACCGGTTTCACGATAAGTCCGAATTGTGGGTCGCGATGGTCATGAGTCCCGGTGCAGATGTAGGCTTGCTGACTAATCACGGCATGGGCGCCGATGTTGATCGCCGCCAACGCATACAGCGTGGCTTCATCCCCAATCCAGACGTGCTCGCCGATGGTCACGTTCCACGGGTAATTGCAGCGCACCGACTTGCGGATCAGAACTCCCCGCCCGAGTTGGGCGCCAAACAGGCGGTACCAAAAGCGCCGCCAACCGTAAAATGGATGTGGGCTAGGATGAATCAGCATCTGCTGCACGAGATCCCAGATGACCACCAGCCATCCTGGGCGTCCGCGTGAATAGTGGCTTTGGTCGTATCGATCAAGACGAATAAGCGACATTTTTGAGAAGGGTATTTCCAGTGGTGCGGTTGAGAGCAAGCATACCGATATGAGATTAACTGTCGATGTAACGAGACGGTACAAGAAGGACGGGTCAGAAGAGCGTAATGAACCGTATATCTGTCAAGAAGGCAAGGGTTTATCTGGATGGTTTAGATTGTGAGTAAGGGAGCTGCCCGACCGATACCAAAGTCGTTCATCTCTTCATTTTAGCCAAATGAAACAAAAGTCTCAACGTCCGTCCGGCCATCCCTTCGGTTGTCACCCCGATTACCGAATGATGCGCGGACAGACAGCACTGGTGATAGTACTCTTGCCTCAAGCCATCCATTGCGGCCAAGGTTGATTCCAGACGAGCAGTAACTTCCGCCTCAGTAGGATGGTGGGCAAAGCCAAGGCCGTTCAGACCCTCTTGCCACAGCCAGAATTCCGGCATGTGTACCTCGGGCTCGCGACAGCAAATAACTGGGCAAGCATAACCAAAAGCAACATTGAGACTGAGGCCGAGTCCATATGGATGGACCAGGGCAAAGGTCGATTGGAGCTGCTCGCGCAGCACAGACTCGTCGTATATCGCGCCCAAAAACCGAACCTTATCCTCGGCCATAGCTCGTAATGCTGCTCCCTGACTTCCCTCACCGATTATTATTAGAGGTCGTTGACCTCCTGCCCGCACGTAGGCGGCGTGTGCTGAAATGACGAGATCAAAACGGTTTTTAGCTTCGAGTCGACCCAAGCAGAGAAAGGACCCAGCGTGGAATTTGCGGCGTAGAGTTTTGAGGGTTGGTTCGGTGGGAATCCGATCCAGACCATTATTGAGAAAGGTCAGTCGTTTGACCGGAAAATTAAAACCTTCGCGGTAAAGCTGGTACTCTCGCTGATTATACAGGATCAGTCCATGAAAAGCGCGATGCCAGAGCGGTTTGATCGCGGTCATCATCAGCCGTGCACCAGCTCGTCGATGCTGGCCAAGACAGACTGCAGGGATCCGCCACCGAAAACGGGCCATCAGCAGCAGCAAGTGAACCACCGGTTCATTGAAATCGCCCGGCAGCAGCAAAGCTGCCGGGCGAATTTGACCGATCGCGGCGAGTACCGGACGCATTGCCAAAAATGACCGAGAGGCACAGCGGGTCCAGGGCACCTCCAAACGTTCAAAACTGCCGACTCTCTGGTCATTTGGGAGAGATGACAGAGGGCCATCAGCGGTATCTTCACCATAAATGACGAGTACCCGTCCAGGCCATTCGCGAGCGATAAGTTCGAAATATGACCAGCGATACGCTGGTAATTTCGGCTGTACAATAACCAAATGCTGACCAGTCGTCATAGTCTAAAAACAACGTCTGATGAACATTCGCTGAAGCTTCGGTGAGTGACCCACGGGGACAACCACAAATTATACCTACGTTACTGATGTGCCGATGAACCATCATCGTGCATATTGCACGCCAACGTGTATTCGTGGGTGCGGATTGCCTGGGCATATGCTAACGACAGACTTGATCAACTAAGGTTAAGTCTTGAGCGTTTTTCATCACCCAGTTGATCTCTGGCGTTGTCCGCTGGCCGAAGTTCCTGTGATCGAGCACCCGCCAGAAGATCAGTTCCGCGCCCAGCGAATGGTCGATCTCGCAGCCGCAGATCGATGGCTTCGAGGGCGCCGCGCCCTGCGCGTGGTGCTCGCTCACTATCGTACCGAAAACCCGGATGAAATTTCACTCCGGTATGGTCGATACGGAAAGGCGTACGTCGACTCCGGTCCATTTTTCAATCTGACGTGGGGCGTCGATGAGGTGATTATCGTCGTGGACGATCGGACTGAGGTCGGCGTTGATGTTGCAACTTTGGTCGTAAATAAGGATGATTTGCTGGCGCTGACCAGCGAAACGCAGGTTGCAGCCTCAGTAACCAACGCGCGTGCTCGGTGGGCGCGCCTCGAAGCCGTCCTCAAGTGTATAGGTACAGGCTTTGCCGAACCGGTTTCTGCAGCCCTTATCAGTCAATTGAGCAGCGGCCTCGGTCAAGTTCATATCGGTGAGCACGTCGTTGGTTGGCGAGACGTAGCCCACCCGGTAGGTGATCTGTGTGTCGCGACGTTCGGGCAACCACCCGCCGTGCGGGAATGTGGCGAGCCCTGGTAAATCAGCGACAGCCGACCGCCGTCGGGATCGTCGTATCGGCACCGCGATAGAGCAGATCTTGATAGGTGATGTTGTCGGTGATGAGCCATTGACTGATGGTTTGTAAAACGGTGGTGCCATTGCGAGTGAGTGAAAACTCGGGTCGGCCAAGACGCAGCGGTGCGGTGATCACCTGCATTCCCGCTCCTACCGCGCGTGAGGTGGTTACACCATCGACCGTGATCGACAAGGTCCCCGGAGCGGTAAGAAAACCGATCAACTCGATCACGTCGACATTCGTCGCTCCATAGGCCAATTTGAATGCACGGGTCTGTTTGTTGAGATTAGGCGCAGCCCCCACCGGGTGGGTGCGGTGCAGATAATGTAGTTGCTCCCGGACAATTGCGGGTGCGGATCCGGTTTTAAACCATGAGAGGTAATAGGCATTAAGTTTGTAGGCATTGGACTGAATTCCGCTCGATGGCTGGATTTCAGAGGCTTCAGAAAAGTCATTCCAACTGACGATCTGCACCCAATTGGCTCCACCGTCAATAGCCGAGGTCCAGGCATTGCGACATCCTTTGCTGGCCTCGGTTTCAACAAACGAGAACGCATTCGGGCGCACATCCGAAAAACCAACCGGCGACATCCAGACGCTGGTGAAGGGCACACTATCAGCTTTCCATGCTTGCATATTGCTCGCGTTGGCGGGTTCGCGCGCACCCCAGTCCGACATGCCGTACGAAATATTTTTGAACTCAGCTGCATGACTTTTCCAATCAAGGAACAGTGGCACGAATGCGACTGGAATCCCATCGGCAGCTAACGGATCCAAGACATTCGTTTTCCACCAAGCCGCCGTCTGAGCATGCGCGATGAACGGACTTATAACCAGTCGACCATCGCTTAAGCGGTAGAGCGACGAGTTGTTGGGGCCCGTGGCAAGCTCTTTGAGGTACGGCTTGAGATTCCCCGGAGCGGTTCCAAATTCAGAAGTCATGTCCGGCATGAGCAAAATTTTGAAGCCGGCATCAGTGCTAACAGCTGCGTTCATCATGTAGGACAAGCGTGCGCGGTACGTTGTGTCGGTTGAAAGAATATCGTAAGCGAATCCATCAAGACCCATGTCTGCGCCACGCTGCACTTCCGCGCGGCAGTCGAGAACCGCCCAATCAGCAGCGCTTATCACCGACCGACTTGACGGCCGTTCACGAATAAATCCCCCATTTCCTGCATGCTTGCCGCCTTCTCCGGCTGGGTCGAGATATTCCCTGGTGTAGTAGTCGACCGTGGGGTTCAAATTATCGATCGATCGTGGAAATGACGGCAGGTAATGGGCGAAGACTTTTTTAGGCGAAACGCGCAACGTGGACAACGCAGGGCGATCGAAGGGAAAGGCGGCTGGTAACGCATTGGTCAGCAGCGGCGGGTTGAGATCGGTTGAAGTCGGTGGCGCCACCGCCGTTGTAACCGGCGCAGCGACGGGACCATCACCGCCACCAGCCCCACCGCCAGAGCAACCAACCGTCAAAAGCAGGAAAGCCGCACAACAGCCGCTCAGAGCAAGGTGTTGGAGATTACTCATAAAATCATCCCCTTAAATTCGTTAGATAGACTGAATACCGGCAAAATGCAATGATCTCACGGAGAACGACCCACGGCCAAAGACCGAAAGAGGCCCAAAAATGATTTTCTGAGGTGCACCGCATCCTTCGCTTATCGGTGTCAAACCTTGAAGGTCAAATGAAGCTTTGCAATTTGCACGACGCTGTGCGTCGCGCCAAAAATGACAATGGACCAAAACTTGCCGTCTGTTATAAAACTCATCACCAACTCACCGTCTGGCGGTCTTAATTGATGAAACCGTACATTTACATTGAGGAGCGTTAGATGATTTCGCGCACGCGTAATGAGCGTCAGCTGCACTTGGCCTTACCTGAAGATCTGACCAAAACCGAGCGCTGGCCCGGGATCGATCCTGAGGTCCTTCCAAAAATGTTACTGGTGTTATGGTGGATCGAGAATTTTCTTGCTCGACCACACAAGGATCTCGGACGTACGGGGCCAACGTGTCCGTTCATCCGTCCCGCCCTCGAACGCAATACGGTGTGGCTTTCCGCCTTGACGCGAGATCAATATCAAACGGTTCCCCTGGAAAAATGGGTGCTCGATTTTCGTGACTGGTTTCTTGATCTCGATCCGGTGTCGAGTCAGGATTCGGTCTACAAAACCATCCTCATAACCTTGCCCGACCTCACGCCCGATGAATATGTGACGATACTTGATGCGACCCAGGCGAAACTCAAGCCAAGTTTCATCCAGGAAGGTTTGATGATCGGCCAATTTCACCCCGATTGTGAAGAAGGGGGCGTACGAAATCCGGCTTTTAGGCCTTTGAAAAGTCCGGTTCCCTTGTTAGCGATACGCAAGATGACCCCTTTTGATTTCATGTTCCTCAAACGTGAAAAAGATCTCTACGACGCAGGCTTCCTGCAAGTTTATTTCAAGCGATTTGCACCGGATGTCCCGCCCCAGTTCGTCGATGAAATCATGCGTCGGTTGGCAGGTGCCTGATGGCAATTCATCCGCGCATCGCAAGTTTTCTAGCACAGCACGAGATTCCCCATCGCGTGTGGGAACACTCTTCTTCGCCCACTCCGATAAGAAGTCCGGCTGATTTCGCAGCATTTTCAGGGATCGCTTACGAGCGCATCTCAAAAACCTTGTTTTTATCGACTGGGTTGCCTCACCAGCCATTTGTGCTGGCAGTTGCGCCGATTGCCGACCGTGTGCAAATGGATCTTCTCACTATCCTGGCTGGTGCGCGTAAACTTCAGTTGGGCAGCCGCGCAGATCTTGCCTCACAGCTCGATTTCCCTCCACAAGGGGTGTCTCCCTTGGCGGGGCACTTGCCAGTCTACATCCATGAAAAATTGCTCGAGTATCCAACGATCACAGTTGGCGGTGGCGTGGCCGGGGTGGAGATCGAACTGGCCGGGTACTGGTTATGTAGCTTGAGTCACGCCCAACACGGGGCCTTTTGTGGGTGAAGTGGTGGCCACCCCATTGCCGCTGGTGGACCACGGCCAGTTGGTCCGACACGAATCGTCTTCATTGACTATTCACGAGACTTTCCGGTCGGTCGTTGCCCGCCAAGCCGACGCGATCGCTTTGGTCGATCAGCAGGGTCAAATGACCTATGGCGAACTTGACCAGTGGTCTGACGATTTGGCTCGGCGGCTTTCGCAGCACAGCGTGGGTCCAGGTCAGGCGGTCGGCGTAGCACTCGCGCGCAGTCGTGCGACAGTGGCATTGTACCTCGCTATCTTAAAGGTCGGCAGCGCATACGTGCCGCTTGATCCGGCGGCCCCGGACGGGCGTGTACAGGGCATGATCCATGATGCTGGCCTTACACTCGTAGTCCTTGACGTGCGGAGATCAATGGCGCTCGGTGGTGTGCCGATGGTTACGATTGCCGCACTGAGCGAAACTGATCCAGTTTTCCTTAGGGTTGAGGGCGGCTCTCGTGAAAGCGCTATCGCCGTCGTGAATGCCGGAGCACCGGCGAATATGATTTTCACCTCTGGCTCTACAGGTCGTCCCAAGGCGGTGGTGGTGGCGCATCGCGGTGTGGTCGCAATGACCAAAGATGGCTGGTTGCCCAGTGGCCCTGGTGAAGTCATTCTGCAGTCTGCTCCGCTCATTTTCGACGTGTCGACCCTCGAGATTTGGATGCCTCTTCTAAACGGTGGGACGCTCGCACTCGCCCCATGTGGTCCCTTTTCGTGGCTGGATATAAGCACGTCCATCCACGCTTTTCAGGTCACAACCCTCGCGCTGACTTCGGCGGTTTTTCAACTTGCCGTCGATGAACATCTCGACGATTTACGGCCTCTGCGTCGGCTGCTGCTTGGTGGAGACGTGCTCTCACCGAGTCACCTCGATCGATTCTTGGCTGCGGTTCCTGAATGTACCGTAATTAATAGTTACGGTCCGACTGAATGCACAGTGATCGCCACTTGGCATCCGATGCGCGGCCCCCGTCGTGAGACCGGCGCGGTACCCATCGGTAAAGCGATGCCATGGGTGACGCTTCATGTCGTTGACCCCGCAGGATTGCGGCTGCCTTTGGGCCAGATCGGAGAACTTTGGATCGGAGGTCTGGGCGTTGCCAACGGCTACCGCGGGATGCCTGAACTGAGTTCAACACAATTTGTGACTAATCCGTTTTCCGATGATCTGTCGCCGCGTTTGTATCGGTCAGGTGACCTGGTGCGCCAACGGGCGGATATGAGCTTGGAATTCGTTGGGCGAAATGACGATCAGGTGAAGATTCGCGGAAACCGAATTGAACTCGGCGAAATCGAAACGGTCCTGCGCACGCATCCTGCGGTGCTTGATGCGGTGGCGGCAGTGCGGGTTGTCGGCGACGATAAAAGACTTGCGGCCTTCATCGTTTTGGCCCCGGGACTTGCCAAGCCTATCGACCTCACGACGTATTTAGCTGAGCGACTTCCTGCGGCATTCGTGCCGAATTACTGCATAGCAGTCGCGGTCATCCCGCTGGGTCCCACGGGCAAAGCTGACCGTCAGCGCTTGCTATTGGAAAATCCAGAGCCGGTCGAGCGAGTTGGGATTGCTGCACGTTCGCCCATCGAACAACGTCTGGCAATCTTGTGGCGCGAAGTGCTCGGCGGCTCCTCCGTACCGGTTGATCGCACCTGGCCGGAACTTGGCGGTACCTCGTTGCAGGCCGCGCGGCTGCTCGCCCGGATCAATCGTGAATATGGACAACGTTTATTGCCGAACGATTTCTACCGCGCCGCAGACATTCGTCGGATGGCGCAACGACTGACGCGCTTAGGCCAAACAG
>JANYGY010000134.1 GCA_025362255.1 Planctomycetales bacterium | reverse complement strand
AGCCAAACCCTCGTTCAACATCCAAGAGATGCCCAGCGCGTACAGTTACCAGTTGAACTTCCAACGGCTCAACCGCTGATTCGGGCATCGGCGTCCGACGACTGGCGCCTCCTTTGCCATTGATCACGACGATAATCCGATGTGCAAAGTCAAGATCTTGAACCCGTAAACGAATGACTTCGGTCAACCGAAGCCCAGCGCCATAAAGTAACGTTGCAGCCAAGCGCAGCGTTGGAGAAGATATATTTTTCAAAACTAAGCGCACTTCCTGAATGCTTAGCACCGTTGGAACTTGGCGCGGTTTGTCACTCGTCTGAAAAGCACTTACATCAACCGTGCTCAACCCGCGAGTCTCCTTGAAAAACGCGACTAACCCATTCAACGCCTGACGCTGTGTACTTGGCGCAACCTGCCGTTCTGCAACCAAGTAATGAAGAAATGGACCGATATGGTGCTCTTCAAGGTCAGCAGGCGAATTCAGATGATGGAAACGATAACAGCGGATCACCCAGTCAACGTACGTTTGCTCAGTTCGCAGACTGCGCTGCGAAACCCGCATCTGCACCGCAAATTCTCTCAGCACTGGATCCTCAGGCAGAACCCCTTGTTGAAGTTCGGCAACATCCTTCTCTGAGGCCCCATTCTCCCATCTATGACGCCAAGTGACCCAGTCGATGTCAGCAGCCCACGGGCACGAACAGGCAACCCCAAAGCGTTGAATAGCGTCCAAAGTCTGTAGTAACTGCCACGCTTCCAGTCCATAACCGCCTATTGTAGATAAATGCAATTCAACATCACGAGTCTTCAAAGCCGACGAATGCACTCCAGGAAATCGCGCAATCAACTGCTCAACCCGAAGTCGATACCAAGCCAAAAAAGTAGACTTAACCCCTTGTTTCGAAATGTCTTGCAAATAACGATCCCACCACGCCTCACGCTCAGAAACCGCCAGCGGAACAGCGACTAACCCAACGCGATGCACATCCAGATCAGATTCCATTAAAAAAATTATCTCGCCCCCAGCTCAAACGCAATAGCCGGCAAGCCCCACTATAATTAATAGCCCAAATTACCCCCTATCCCTGCACTGCACTTAAAAAAAATATAAATTCCCCAGTCTATATATCCGGTATATCACGCTGGATGATAACGACATAATACGGCACACTAAACTAACAGTTTATCCATCTCATGAATCACACATCCCAGCATCCTGTCCATTGGTCTGTTGGGCAGATCCGAAGATCCCGCAAAGAGATATAATATTGCATATCTTGTATCTGTTTATTAATATAGTTCCAATTTCAACCTGTAATAATTTAAATTTATAACTAAAGTAAGAAAATTACCTAATGAAAAAAATCATCAATCCACTATTATTACTATTTTTAGTATTTTGTTCATATTTTCTTATTTCGAGCATTTATGATGGAATTTTAAGCCATCAGAATGTATTGCATTTTTTGATAATTTACGGATCTCTTATTTCAATATTAATTAAAGTTATCTGGTATAATTCATCAGAAAAATAAATTTTATAAATCTTTAGAAGACGTATTATCATTACAAATAAAGTCAAAAAAAAGATTATTTCAAGCAAAAAAAAATGGTTATATAATTTAGCCAAGATATATAATATGAGTACTAATTAATTTTGGAATTGGTTTAGTCGAAAAATATTAAATAATAACGATTGCAATCTCACCTATAATGGACGCTATTTATTTAAGTGTCCAAGATTTATTTTCTTTCTTTAATTTCTAATTATAATTTCAAGATCAATAACAAATTTATTTTCTTTTTAAATATATTAAAAAAAATATAATTATCAACATAATGCCCAACAAGCGGATTCACCGGACCGTGTATCGCCTGTGATTATTGCTACGGGGCCATCCCGCAAAATCCCAGGCGATACACGTCCAGTGATCCTTGGCGTTGGGGAGACCCCAATGGCCCTCGGTTAACCACCCCATGCTCCCGCCGGTTTCTTGCTAACTCGCGGATTTGACCGTCCTGGCCGTCGTTTTCGCGCGGTTTGACTGAGCCAATTGAGTGATCGTTGTGCCTTTTTGATCACGGTGGAGATGTGGCTTCCGGCAACGAGTGCGGCCATGAGTTTGGCGCAGACGTGGTACAGATTGGCGTAGCTGATCTGGTAGCGTTGCGGGTCCTCGGGATCTTGTTTTCCCCGGCTGCGCTCAATCAGTCGGTAGGCGTCGCGCTCGACCATGCCACAGAGAGTGATCCAGGCCATGAGGGCATAGATTTCCTGTTCGATGCCGTCGGCGGTTGTGCTGTGAAAGGATTCCAGGTCAAAGCGGACCTTCACATCGCCAAACCATTCCTCGATCACCCAGCGTCGCTCGTACATGGCGACGAGTCGATCAGCTGGCCATGCCTCGGCATCAAGCAGCGTGGTCATCAAGACCATGGTCTCGCGCTTCTGGCCTTTCTTCGGTCGACCGCGACGAAACGACCGCCGAATGAGGCGCACCTGGATGGTCCGCTTGATGCCTCCGGCGTCAGCCGCAGGCACGACAATGGTTGCCAAGGCTTCGCGTGGCTTGGCTGGGTCCCGCAGGAACTGATAGACGCATTCCCACGAATTCGCTTCGGCCGTGCCCATACGCCAGAGCACATCGGCCTTGCGGCTGGTCAGCTCCCACAGCAGGTCTTTCGCGGGAAAACCGCGATCAAACATCGCCACGATGCCCGCATGGAAGGTGTCGAGAAAGCCGCGCAGCAGATTCCGTTCGCCATCGGCGTGCCCGCGTACGCCGATGGCGACGGGAATCCGCGTCATCACATCCAGCGCCGTCACCAACAAGGCCTGCGGGTAATGCAGCCGCTTCTTATCCGCCGCCTTGGACCGACCGAAGCGCTTCACCGCGCTCGCCGATCGTGGCGTCCACGCCCACGTCCCATCCACTGCAATCCACTGCAACCCACCAAGTAAACGACGACTCGGAGTGATCCACACCAACGACTGAGCCACCAGATCCTGCCACAACTCGCGCAACGCCGTCGGACGCAACCGCTGCAATGCCTGGCGCGCCTCCACGAAGGTCGAATCTGACGGCACCGCGTCCCACCCAAGCAGATCCGACATGATCTCCATCAAACCCTCAATCGACGTGAGTCCAGGTCGGCCGACCAACACCACCAACGACATCGCCACCAAGGACGGTGTCCATAATCGCCGTCGCACAAACCGTCGACCAACACGAGAAAATGAGTCGCGCGCTGAGGCCAGCACATCTGCCAGATGGGAGAGTTCCATTCCAGCGGCGGCCACAGACTAGCATCTAAGTACAAGCGAATTCTTGCCGTTTTCGTTTAGAAATTTAGATACGTATCACACTGTAGTTATTGTGGTTATGGCATTAGCCGAAGGCCATTGGGATCACCTCCTCAGCTTTGACCGTCACATTGACGACCAACCCGACCTGGGTCAGCACTGCAACTCCTCATTACAACTCTTAGCTGAATCACTTAATAGTGATTCAGCTCCAAACAGCCCGCAACCTCAATTTGCCGCCACCGCACCAGCGACGATCACGACATTTGAGAACGTCGCCGTGCATAATGGCCCATCCTGGTGACTGGTCACCGCCAAGCCGACATAGACCACGGTGCCCAGGGTGATGGTTTCGCGACGGATCACCGTCCAGGTCGTGCCATCGGCCGAGGCCGAACTCGTCACCTTGTTGCCCAAGCGTTCGATCCGCACCCACAAGGGCGCGCTGCCGGCAAGACCAGCCGTATGATTCGTACTGCCGTTGGTCACCGTGCGGCGTTGGAACGCAGCGCCATTGCTCGGAGTCAGGAATGAACTCGCGTGTCGAGAACCAGGGGCAAGAGATTCCCTGATCATGACTCCGGCCTTGGCCCAGGAGTCCGTGTTCGTCAAGCCGGTCACCCGGGCGGTCACGGACACATCGCCGCTTACTTGGCGCCAAGCGAACTGGAATGCATCGGAACTGCTCCAGATGTCAGCGCCGCTGCCAACCACCGTCCACACCCCATTGCTCACGGTCGCGGAGCCGGCCGTGGCCACGCTACCGATGTCCTGAGCAGTTAACTCCTGCGGAACCGGCGGAACTGGCGGAACCGGCGGCGCCACCTGGGCCTGAGGATAGAGTTGCGTCTGTGGAATGATGCGTGTCGACGTAGAAGGACTGGCCCACAGCAATTTGGCCACCGCACCCCAGCCACTATCATAATATTCCATGGTCACGGCATATCGTTGTCCAGCCACCAGGGTGATCGCACCACGGTCCTCGGTTGGGCCGTGCTCGGTCCAATTATTGATCAAAAGCTGGCCGTTGACCCACAATCTGACTCCGTCATCCGACATCGTGCTGAAGGTATACGTCTCCGAGAACTGCGCCTGAACCTCACCCGTCCAGCGTACCGAAAAATTGTCAGGCCCGATGCCGCTGACAGGTGAACCGGTACCCCAATCGAAATCGACGGTCGAATCCAGGCGACTGATGCTCGTACCGGACAAGTCGAGAGATGGGAAATAAGTCCCCGCCAAGCCAGTTCCATTATTAACCGGGACTGGGACCGGGACCGTGGTCACGGTCAACAGGGCCGGATTCGAGGTCACCACGCCGAGATCATTGCGAACTTCACAACGATAATTTCCGGCATTTGCGGCCTGGGCATTCGCGATGGTCAAGGTTGGACTATTGCCACCGATATTCACCGAATCGAATGTCCATTGATAGCGCAATGGTCCACTACCGCTGGCGCTGACCGTGAATGAGGCCGTTTGTCCGGCGGTGACACTGACATTCACCGGCTGCGAACCGATCACCGGCGGAGTTCCTGCATCGCTGGAATCCATCAACCTGACCAGGGAACAATGATTGGGGCCGAGCAGGTATGAGAAGCTGACACTATGGTTAAGGTCGACGACGACGGTGACCGGAACCGATCCATAGGTCGAGCGTAACGGTGAGATGCCAACCGCTACCGAGGTCGCCCCGGCTGGAATCACGGCTGTGGATGGAAGAGCCGCATAGTCTGCCCCTTGAACACCACTGCCGCGGATGATCAACGGGATCGACAAGCTGGCATTGGTCGGACCGCTGCGACTGATGGTGAGCAACGTCGGCTGCGAAGCTGAAGCAGCGACTGAGACCGCCGTGATCGACACCACGTTGACGGCCGGAGCGGTGAAGGTCAGGTTCTCCACCGTGCCGCTGATCGACGAGTGGATGTCGCTCAGCTGCCGGGCGATGGTGCCACCGTAGTTGAAATTGGTGAAGGCGATGTTGCGGATGGGACTGGAAGGGACAGAGGCATCTATACCCAACGAGGCATTGTCGCTGGTGAGATGTTCAACAGACATGTTCTCAAAACGGATATTGTCCATACTGCCATTCTTCTGTCCGGCATAATAATCATTCCAATTCGAAATCATGTAGATCAGTTGCGCGCCTGAGTCTTCGATCCGCATATTCCGGAAGCGGACATCAGACAACGAGCCACCGGCATAGATGTCGAAACAAGCACCCCAACCTTTGGGCCCCTTGATCCGATCGCAATTTTCGGCGGTGAAATTCCAGGTGTTGTTTCCGATCCAGGGCCCGATGCG
>JANYGY010000126.1 GCA_025362255.1 Planctomycetales bacterium | reverse complement strand
ATTAGCGGTTCCTTACTATACGCCGAAATCGCATTTGTTTTCGGTTGCGGCTACGACGAACCGGTTTGGCAATGTTGTGGAGCGTTACAATTACACGGCGTATGGGCAGCAGACCGTGAAAAATTCGGTGGGGGCGGTTCTTGCCAAATCTGGAGTTGGACAGGATCGTGGATTTACGTCTTATAAACTTGATTCGGGAACCGTATTTTATTTTGCCAGAGCTAGAATGTATTCGTCTAGGTTGGGGCGGTTTGTTTCTAGGGATCCGATTGGATTTGAAGACGGAATGTCTTTTTATCTGGCCTACTTCATACCGAATGGACTAGATCCCTCGGGGCTTTCTGACGAAGCTGTTCCTGACATTGATTATCGGAACGGCACACCTAAGCATGACGCTTTGGGTATAACTAAAATGACAGATTCAGGGATAAAGTGTGAGTGTGTCGCATGTGAATGCCCTCCGAAAGAAAACGAGGGAAAGAAAAAAATAAAGTGCAGCGCCAGTCCAAAATTTAATATTACTATAAATAAGGTAGCGATCAATGCCCGTCGAGATGGTAAATATACTGTTGAGAACGTAATTGGTCACGAGCAACTCCATGTTAAAAACATGGTCGATAAACTAAATGCAGCTGTGGACAAAGTGAATAAAGCAGCTTCTTGCGTTGAACCAGCTAATTGTAACGCAAAAAGCTCTGAAAACAATTTGAAGGCCGAGGCGGAATCAATTAAAAAGGATGAGGATAAGTTTCACGAAAATGGTGATCCGGGCGGCTCTCCAGTATCGGGCGAGCCGTATCCTTTGACTTATCCTCTGCCGAAATAACAGGGATCGATTGATGAGCTTTATCGCAATTTCATTTAACGCAAAAATATGAAATCTATTCTTACGGCCGGGTTATTGATTATGGCGCTGTCATTTGCAGTAGCTTTGGGACGTAACACAACTTTAAATATTGGTGACCCACTTCTCATTCAGGTCCATTCGATATCACCAAATTGTTTACATGCTATTCTTCTTTTGTCAAAAAAAGCAACAAAATTTGGAGAGAAGATCGATTCAATTAACGAAGAAGATGACTTTTTTTTTCCGCCTCTTTTCGAAAGCGCCTCCGCAACAAAAAGACCGCGAGCCAACACCAGTACCCCCCCTGTTATCGTCGTAATGTTTTCACGGGAAAAATCTGAAGGCGTTCGATTAGTTAGCTACAACATTGTCAACGACAGGCCTGTTTTCCTAAGTGAAAGTTATGGAACAGTTTTTATTCCGACCGAGGATGGAGGGAAGCCAAAGGTGGAGCCAAAGGGGAAGGTGGAGCCAAAGGGGACACACCACCTTGATTCACCAGTCGATCAATAACCGTCTACTTCTAACGGTAAAAAACGCCCCCAAACCCCAGCCAATCGGCTGGGGTTTGTCGTTTAGCTTGAGATTACGAAGCCCGCTGCGTTGAATCGACGAGTGCGTTAAGCGTGCGTAAGACGGTTTGCTTATCTCGTTCGGGAAGTGTTTTTAGCTGGCGAAACTTCTTCCAGAGTCGGCGATCTTCTGAATCGGTCAGTAAATCTGGATCGTCGAGAGCCGCTTTCTTTGCGGGTTCTTCAGGGGCCATGAATGAATTAATATCAAGGCCAAACGCTCCGGCCATTGCGGCCAGAACCGGTGCCGGAGGAAATTTTCCGTCACGTTCGTAGTAGACGATAGCTCTCCGAGAACAGCCCGCCCGTTCGGCAAGATCGGTCTGTGTCCATCCGCGCTCTTGACGAAGGCGGCGTATACGGTCTCCCAGACCGTCGGCGATGTAGGCATGTCTGGTCACATCCCACAGCATAGCCAGAGTTCCTAAGGTTGTGTGATACGGTCGAGAAGCGATCATAGGAATGTACGATACTCGCGCACTTCTACCCCACAGGGTTAAATGCGCAAGAAAAGAACATTAGACAGACAGTGAGGTGTTTCATGCCCCGCATCCCCGCCGAGCTGATCGAGTCCATCAAGCGTGACGTTCCCTGCCGTCAGGTGTTGGAGGCGTCGGGGTCGGTGTTTGCCAAGCATGGGGCGGACATCGTGTGCGTGTGCCCGTTCCACGCGGACAAGACGCCAAGCCTGATCATCAGCGAGCGCAAGAACCTGTGGCGGTGTCATGGGGCGTGTGGGATCGGTGGCGATGTGGTCGCTCTCACTATGAAGTTGAAGGGCGTGAGCTTTCGCCACGCCGTCGAACTGTTGGCGGAGGGTTTGCCGACTACTGGGAAAGCTGGCTCTTTTTCTTTCGCTGCTGCCGAACGCCCGGCAGGGCTGGTGAAAAATTCGTCGGTGCGTGCGCTGCCGTGCCCGCTGGACGCGGGCGCGGATGATGCGCGACTGCTGAACCAGGTCGTGGATTACTACGCGAGCCGATTGGCTGCGCCCGGTTGTGCCGGGCGGGCGTATCTGGCCTTGCGTGGGTTGGATGACGGGGAGTTGATCCGCCGCTTCGCGCTGGGGTTTGCTGATCGGTCACTGGGGCTGCGATTGCCGACCAAGCAGCGAAAAGAAGGAGCCGAATTGCGCAGCCGTCTGGCGCGGTTGGGCGTCTTCCGGGCTGAGTCAGGCCATGAGCATTTCAGCGGCTCGGTGGTGTTTCCAATTCATGGCGGCGCGTGGCATGGTGAAGCCGCTGGCGCGGTGGTGGGGATGTATGGGCGGAAGGTGCGCGACGATTTGCGCACCGGCACGCCAAGCCATACGTACCTGCCGGGGGCGCATCGGGGCGTGTGGAATTGCGGGCCGGATTTGTGCGATGGAAACGGCGCGGTGATCGTATGCGAAGCGTTGCTGGATGCGGCGTCGTGTTGGGTTGCGGGACTGCGCAATGTGACTGCTTCGTATGGGGTGAACGGCTGGACGGATGACCACGTGCGCGCACTCACCGATGTTGGTTTAGGAACCAAGGCCCGAGACATTTTTATCGCGTACGACGCTGACGCCGCCGGCGACACGGCCTCCGATCGCTTGGGGGATGTGCTGATCGCACGCGGTTTCACCGCGTACCGGGTGATGCTGCCACCGGGTCAGGATGTGAATGATGTTCACCGCGCGGCTGGCACTTCATCCGGTGATGAGCTGCGCCGGCTGATCACCACGGCGCGCTGGTTGGGTGGCGCGCCACGGGTAACCGTCCCCGCGAATGTTATTTCGCCGCTAAAATCCACGTCTGCGCAGGTGGCGATCAAGACCGCCGAAATCGCGGGTTCGGACGTTGATCACGCGGCCGCTGTCGCGCGAGGCGCAGATGTCACCACCGCCCGTCCGGCAGGTCCGGCAGGACCGGCAGGACCGGCAGGAGTGAGCGTGCGCATCGATGGCGACACGATCCACGCGGACATCGGCACGCGGCGCTACCGGGTGCGCGGGTTAACGACCAACCGCAGTGCGGAGGTCATGAAGGTGAATGTGCGGGTCGCGGTCGAGCGATCAGGCGAGGAAGCGCTGTTTCACATCGATACGCTCGATCTCTATCAAACGAGATTCCGTCAGGCATTCACGGCGGCGGCAGCCGCCGAATGCAGCCTGCATGCGGACGTGATCAAATCGGATTTGGGCAAATTGCTGCTGACGCTGGAAATCGAACTCGCGGCGCTGTCCGCCGGATCCGCACGCGACCACCAGTCGTCTTCAGGGAAAAATCCTGCGGGTGACACCGCCCGTGCGGCAGCACCAGTACTGACGAGTGATGAAACGGCGGCAGCGCTGGCGCTGCTGCGTGATCCGCAGCTGTGCGCGCGCATCACGTCCGACCTGACGCGCTGCGGCCTGGTGGGCGAAGATGTAAATAAACTGGTGGCGTACATCGCGGCCACGTCGCGAAAGTTGTCGGCACCGTTGGCGATCGTGGTGCAGTCGTCGAGCGCGGCGGGCAAGAGCACGTTGATGGACAAAGTGCTGTCGTTGATGCCATCCGAAGATGTGCGGCAATACAGTGCTATTAGCGGGAAATCGCCGTTCTATCTGGGCACGTCGAATCTGAAGCATCGCATCTTGGCGGTTGCGGAAGAAGAAGGCGCGCGACGCGCCAGTTACGCGCTGAAGCTGTTGCAGTCGGACGGCTTTCTGTCGATGGCCGCGACCGGCAAAGATCCCGAATCAGGCCGGATGGTGACGCAGGAATACCGGGTCGAAGGTCCGGTTATGCTGATGTTGACGACCACCGCGATTGATGTGGATCCTGAATTGCTGAATCGGTGCGTCGTGCTGACGGTCGATGAAGAAGCGCCACAGACGGCAGCCATCCAAAGCGCCCAGCGCACCGCGCGCACGCTGCCCGGCATGCACGCCGCGCGCGAGCGCGCGGGCATCCAGGCGCTGCACGCGAATGCGCAGCGGCTTCTTGCTCCGGTGCAGGTGATCAACCCGCGCGCGGAAGAACTCCAATTCGCTACGCACCAAACGCGCCTGCGGCGCGACAACGCCAAATACCTCAGCCTGATTGAAGCGGTGACGTTTCTCCATCAGCATCAGCGCGAGCGAAAAACAGAGACGTTCCCCGATGGTTCGGTGCTGGAGTACATCGAAGTCACGCCGGCGGATGTCGCACTGGCGGATGCATTGGCGAAAGTGGTTTTGGGTCGGTCACTCGATGATTTGCCGCCGCAGACCAAACGGCTGTGGGATCAGTTGGCGGAATGGGTGATCACGCAGGCCGCGAAGCAGGAGACCACGCCGAGCCGCATTCGATTTTCGCGGCGTGAACTGATGGCCAGTCTCGGGTGGTCGTATGATCAGGCGCGGATCCATCTCGAACGCTTGGCGGCGCAAGAATATGTGGTGGTCGTCAGCGGCGGCTTTGGGCAGGTGGTGTCGTATCGCCTGGTCGACGCGCCTGCGTGTTCGCTGGTGCGTGAGCACGCACCAGCGACCGCACCCACGTCCGCACCCACGTCCGCACCCGCACCCGCACGCATGCCTACGACGTCAACCCTGGTGGGGGTCTGGGGTGGGTCTGGGGTGGGGGGTACCCCAGGCCCAAACGACGGTGAAAACAGGGATAAAACACTCAATCAGCCGAACCCTGGGGGGTTGGGGGTTCGCACCCAGGAGGGTGCGAAAATCGTAGATGGTTCGTCATACGTACGTGCATTGCCGCACGCAGACGCAGACGCATGCCGGCATGCCGCAAACCTCAAGCAAGCGATCTAGGCCATGGCGGCGACCCGTCGGCAGGCGCGGCGTATAGTTCTGGATGCCACGGCGGCACCGGGATCCCTGCGGGCTCTGGGTGCGCAGTGGGTGGATTGGCTGCGGGTGCGCAATCAATCTCCCCGGACGGTCACCACGCGCGCTGAAGCCTTCGGACTCTTTGTAGAATGGTGCGCTGAGCGCGAGGTGACGCAGACGGGCGTCGTGACGCGTGCGGTGGTCGAGACGTATCAGCGGTACCTGTCGCGGATCCTGGTGGCTGCGCCACAGCGACGGGCTGGCAAGCCGCTATCGGTGCGGACGCAGTTGGTGCGCTTGCGCACGGTGGCGCTGTTTTTCCGCTGGGCGGTACGTCGCGGCCACACGCCGGCGAATCCGGCGGCGGATCTGGATTACCCGCGTCCACCGGCGTCATTGCCCGAGCGTCTCAATGTTGGGGAATTCGAAGCGGTGTGCTCGACGTGCGCCGCAACGCCGCTGGGAATCCGCGATCGAGCGGTGCTGGAAGTGTTGTTTTCGACCGGTCTGAGACGCGCCGAGCTGGCGACGTTGCGGACGGAAGACATCGATGCCGAACGCGGCCTCGTGCGCGTCGTGGCGGGCAAGGGTGCCAAGGATCGCTATGTGCCGATCGGTCCACGGGCGTTGGCGTGGCTGGCGCGCTATGACGCACAGGTGCGTACCCATTGGTGCCGGGATGCCGGAGAGCGGACGCTGTTCCTCTCGCACCGTGGGGCCGTGCTCGGCAGGCACAGCCTCGGGACGGTGGTCAAGGCAGCACTGCGCGCTGCGGGTATCATCAAGGTCGGCTCATGTCATTTATTCCGCCACGGCATGGCCACCGAGATGGTCGAGGCAGGCTGCGATATCCGCACCATCAGCGCTATTTTGGGCCATGACGATCTCAACAGCACCGCGATCTACACGCGCCTCGGAGTCACCGCCCTGCGCCGAGCCCACGCCCTATTCCACCCCACCGAGTCCTGCCGGACCGGCGGTGTTGAAGACATCCCGGCACCGGCACCGGATTCGTCGCCGTGACGTTTCCTGCGGTGGGCTCACGGCCCACCGCGTGCGCCTCGCGCACGGGTGCGTGTGGCCGTGCGCCCGCATCGTCACGCCCCGCGCTGGCGGTCGCATGCGCTCCCTGCGCGGGTCGCGCCGATGCTCGCACACGTTCCAGATCACGCGGTGTGGTCGTGGCCGTCCTGCGTGATCGGATCCGCGTCTGCCTGCCACGGTGGGCGCGCACATCGTCGCACGTCGTGCATCGCCGTCCTTTCCAATTCGTCTCCCAAATGGTGCGGCGCGTCCTGCGCCGCAGCTTGGTCACCCCCACCGCGACCCGCTGCGGCTCCTGCCTCCGCGGGCCGCCCCCGCGCGTCGGGCTTCGCCCTTGCTGGGGGCGGCGATCGGTGTCGCGCGGGCCTGCGGCCCTCCAGACCCGCAGGCATCTTCGTGCTTCACAACATTTCCTGCGTGTTCGGAAGCCATCTCTGCGAGCACGACCGCACACTGAAAATAGTCGCCGATCCAGGCCACTCGTCGCGCCCCCGTGCTCGGCGTGGCGCCTGCGCGCGGCGTCACGCCGAGCGGCGCGAGATCATGTAGAACAACGAGCTTCGCCCGCGCGAGCGGGTGTCACGGGTGGGCACGGCAGTGTCCTCCCCCGCGTTCGCGAAGGAGGCCACTACCGTGCCGACACCGTTCCAGAATCCCAATCCACATCACCCGTTTCCCAATGAGGAAACTCGCGAGCAAGCCGACCTCGCCGCAATGGCAATCGTCAATCGCTACACGCTCGCCAACCGCGCCATGGAGGCGCTGCCCGAGGATGCGGACAACCGCACCGCTGCCGAAGCGTTCCACGAACTGGCGAACGCAGCGCACGATCTGCACCGTGTGCTGATGCTCGGCTGGTGGGCAGACCAGCCGTTCTGATCCACGGATACATAGACCAAATACACACCACGCCGGGCTTCGCCCGGCGTGGTTTTTTCATGCTCGCTGCCGCTCGCGGCGCAGCGAGACCCGAACGCCCAACGACGCGCGGATGTCCAACGCTCCCAGCGACCAGCCAAGCCAACGTGTACCTTCCTCCTTTCGCTGCTGATGTGGCCACATCTGGCGAGCAGCGAAAAAGAAACGAAGATCGACCGCATGATGGCAGCTCAATCGACGCCGCAGCAGAGCACCGGCTGGGCGAAACGCCTGGGCCGAAAAACTCACGTCGTCGGAAGCTCCGCGAAAAAGCTGATTTTTCGCGGTGGAATCAGCCATGTAAGCCCAAACACGCACTGGGGATGCAACGCAACTTTTGTGAAACTCGCACGGTATCACTCCGATGTTGAGATAGGGGCGACTGGGTCGACTATTGATCCCACGACGCTTGCGCGGGTGCAGGCTGCTGCCGTTCAAGCGACGCACGATACCTCAAAGGCGAAAGCTAAGACGCCGCCGATGGTCGTACGTTCGATCTATCAGACGTATGTTGATGACCGCATCTCGTACACGATTCAGAGACCACGCAAATCTCCGGTTCGCTACTACACGCACGCGAATCATCTCTATTCGGTTGCGGCGCTAACGAATCAAAGCGGCGGCGTTGTGGAGCGGTATCGCTATTCTACTTTTGGAGAGCGAACGGTGCTGGCGGCTGATGGGGTAACCACTCGCGCGGTGTCGTCGTACAACCAGCAAGTTGGATTTACCGGACGCTACCTTGATAAGGAATCCTCACTCTGGTACTTCCGCGCTCGCTACTACTCGGGGACGTTGGGGCGGTTTATTGGTCGGGATTCATTTGGGTATGTAAATGGAATGCTTCTTTATGGATCTTATTATGTTCCTAATTTATTGGATCCGTCAGGACATGCTTATACAGAGGGGAAAGATAAGGGCGGCTATGGAAGTATGGAATATGG
>JANYGY010000055.1 GCA_025362255.1 Planctomycetales bacterium | reverse complement strand
CAGGTCGTGCCGCACGTCACCGACGAGATCAAGCAGACCATCCGCTCGCTGGCGACCTTTCCCGATGGGCGCAGCGTCGATGTCGTGATCAGCGAAGTCGGCGGCACCGTCGGCGACATCGAAGGCCTGCCGTTCATGGAGGCCGTCCGCCAACTCAGGCACGACCTGGGGCGCGATAACGTGGTGTTCATGCACCTCGTCTATGTCCCCTACATCCGTGCTGCGGGTGAAATCAAAACCAAGCCGGCTCAGCATTCGGTACAGAAGCTGCGTGAAATCGGCATCGTCCCCGATTTTCTGCTGTGCCGTGCTGAGAAAACCGTGTCCAAGGCGGTGAAGGACAAGCTCGCGTTGTTCTGCAATGTCGATCTCGACAAGGTCATCGATCTGCCCGATGTGCCGACGACGATCTACGAAGTGCCGCAGG
The DNA here is from genome assembly GCA_025362255.1 of Planctomycetales bacterium. Taxonomy (GTDB): domain Bacteria; phylum Planctomycetota; class UBA11346; order UBA11346; family UBA11346; genus CAIUVD01. The sequence continues at coordinate 10,207 of JANYGY010000055.1, read as the reverse complement.
TGCTGCAAAAGCAGGGCATCCACGAAAGCGTATGCAAACGTCTGGGCCTGCCGGTGCGGCCGTGCGACACCCACGACTGGGACCTGATGGTCAACCATGTGCGCAAGCCCAAGGATACCGTGACCATCGCTCTGATCGGCAAGTACATCGATCATCAGGACGCGTACAAATCCGTCACCGAATCGATCGACCACGCCGCTTATTCGCATCTGCTCAAAGCCAACATCGTGCGCATCGAAAGCGAGCAGCTCGAAAAAGACGAGAACTGGCAGGATCGCCTCAAGGGCATCGATGGCATCCTGGTGCCGGGCGGTTTCGGCAAACGCGGCTTCGAAGGCAAACTCAAGGCGATCCGTTACGCCCGCGAACACAAGTTGCCGTACCTCGGCCTGTGCCTGGGCATGCAGGCGGCCTCGATCGAATTCGCGCGCAACGTGCTCGGACTAGCCGACGCGAATTCCACCGAAATGAATGAGAAGACCACCAATCCGATCATCGTCGTGATGGAGTCGCAAAAGGACATCATCGCCGCCGGCGCGATCGGCGGCACCATGCGCCTGGGCTCGTATCCATGCACGCTGGTCAAGAAGAGCAGCAAGACCTCCAAGCTGTTCGGTGGCGCTGACGTTGTGCAAGAACGCCACCGCCATCGCTACGAATTCAACAACGCCTACCGCGCCCAGTTCGAAGCCGCCGGCATGCAATTCACCGGCCTCTACATTCCTGATCCGAGCAAACCGGAACAATCGCTGGTCGAGATCATCGAGCTAAAGGACCATCCCTTCTTCCTCGCGACCCAGGCCCACCCCGAATTCAAGTCGACCCCGGTAGCCCCGCATCCGCTTTTCCGCGGCCTGCTCGGCGCGGCGTATAAGCATAAGACCGACGAAAAGACCGAAATTTAAGAACCGGTTTGAACGCGCGGCCCGCCCGTGCGGGGTATTTTTTCAATAGGGCGGACAACAGATAGAGAACAGGAGGGCGCAGAGGACGCAGAGGGATGAGGGCTGAACCTAGCTCGTCAATCCACTTTTTTTCTGCGCTCTCTGCGTCCTCTGCGCCCTCCTGTTCCTCGCGAGGCGGGTTCACGTTCAAGACTACAGGCAGGCCACATGCCACGGTCCTTGCTGTTGTTGTCAGTCCCCGAGGTGTGTGCGGGCATCTGTCGACTTTCATGCGGCATCATCCATTGTCCGTCCCATGTACCTCGTTGCGCGACTTGAGCAGATTTCAGAGCGGATTGCGGATCGGCTGGATCCGATGCTGGTGCGGTGCGTGCGCCAGGATCTGCGGTCAAAGGTTTTCGTCGGAGTGTTTTCGCTGCTGTTGCTGATTTCCGCGAGTGCGGCGTTGATTTTCGCCACCACCGCGGGCGCTGCCCTCGATAGTGATGCGCCGTATGGCCGGTACCTGTTCATCACCCTGGGCTGGTGCTGGTCATTTGCTCTGATCGTGGTCCAGGCGATGGCGACGAACCGGTTGGTCGTCCAGGAACGCAATGATGACACCTGGGATCTGGTCGAGCTGACCGGCCTGCCACCCGCCCGCATCGTGCGCGGATTGCTCGCCGCCTCGCTGACCCAAAGCGCGCTCTACACCGCGGCCATGGCCCCGTTCCTGGTCATGGCGTACCTTTTGCGCGGGCTCGATTTGCTGACCATCTTCGCGGCGTTGGTATCCGTGCCGCTGCTCGGGGTGTTGGCGGCGTGCGTGGCGTTGATGCTCGCGTGCTCGGCGCCCAATCGCAAATCGCGGGTGGCCGGCGGCGGCGTGGTCGGCCTGCTGATGCTGGTGGGCTGGGGGTGGTCCAGCGGGATGCAATTCAACACTTTCGATTTCGGATTGAGCCGGTGGCCGCGTTCGATGGTCGAGGGCAATGCCGACGCCTGGTTGGCGTTCGGCATCACGATGACGGTGTGGGCCTCGGCGGTGTGGATGTGCCTGGTTTTCGCCGCGACCCTGCTGACCCATCGGGCGGGTGATCGCAGCAGCCGGCCGCGCTTTGCGGTGACCGTGGTGTGGTTGGCGGCGCTCGCCTGGCTCGGCGTGATCCTGCTGTGGGGTAACGGTTCCGAGAGGCATCGCTCCGAACTCATCGCGGGGCTGGGATTTACCGGGATCCAGGCGGCGTTGCTCTGCGGATTCTTCACCGTCACCGAGGACTTCGCGCTGACGCCCCGCCAAGCCCAGGTGATCGCCGGGGCACGTGGCTGGCGGCGTCGGGCGATGATATTTTTCGGACCAGGAGCGGCTCGCGGACGATGGTTCCTGCTCGCATTCGTGCTCAGCGCCTTGGCTTTGCTGGGGATCGCGAGTCAAGGCGACAACAATGGCTGGTCGACCGTGCTGCTTGGCTGGTACACTCTCGGCTATGGCTTGATGATGCTGATCATCGGCGACACCCTTGCCCGGCATGCGTTCGGCCGGTGGTGCACGACGCCACTGCATCGGCGGCTGGTGGTGATCGCGGTGGGAACGGCGTGGTCGATCGTGCCGTCGCTGGCCGTGCTGCTCATTTCTGAAAATAGTTTCGCGTACGATGTGCTGCGCCTGATGAATCCATTTTTAGGCGTCTATCACTATGCGATTGAGGATCAGACCAATGGCCTGAACGGTCTGGGCTGGGTTCTGACGTTCCTGCCGGTGATCATGGTGGTGATCGTCGCGATGCAGGCGCGGCGGATGTCGGTCGTCACCCGCCGGGTGCTGGCGGCGACCGGCGATCATAATCCTCGCGCCTGACGCCATGCCTGCCTGGGATGAAGCTGCCGTTGCCGGAGCCGCCACGCGTGTGCGGTTGAGCGTCGACGCGCGCCGCCGCAGCGGCCAGGGCGCGCGCCTGGGACGGGGCTCGGGGGCGTCACTCGAATTCCAGGATCATCGGGCGTACGAACCCGGCGATGATCTGCGTCATCTCGATTGGTCGGTGTACGCGCGCACCGATCAATTGGTGCTCCGTCGGCATCGCCAAGAGGTCAGTCCGCGTCTCGAAATCTTCGTCGATGAGTCGGCGAGCATGGCGGCGAGTCCGGCGAAGGTGGCGTTGGCGACCGCGATCACCGCCTTGATCGCGACTCTCGCCGAAGCCGACGGCGTCAGGCCGCGACTGTGGCTGTACGCAGCCGAGGTCCGGCGCATCGACAGCGACTGGCGCGCGGCGTTGCGGGCGGTGACCGTCGCCGGCGCCGCGGGGCTCGAAGCTCCGGTGGGCGAATTGCTGCCCGGCGCGCAGCGGATCCTGATTTCTGATGGCTTGTGCCCAGGCGGAGGCGCGGCGGTGGTGCGCCGTCTGGGGGCCGGCGCCGGACGGGTGTGCCTGTTGCAGATCCTCACGCCCGAAGAACTGACGCCGCTCGCGGTCGGCGCCGCGCGGCTGGAGGATCGTGAAGGCGGGCATCTCGATCTGGTGCTCGATGCGGCGGCCGTCACCGCCTATCGCGCGCGTTTGCAGCGCCATCAGGACGAGTGGCGCGCGGCCCTGGCTGGCCGGGGCGCGGGGTTGGTCGGCTTGCGGGCAGATGAATCGCTGGCCGAGGCGGTTCGTCGTCTGATCGCCGCGGGCGTCGTCGAACACCGGGCGGGACGCGCATGATGTTGGCATTAGGTCCACTGTCTTTAGGTCCACTGGTGATCGCCGCACCCTGGGGTCTGCTCGGGTTGCTCATGGTGCCGGCGATTCTGGCGATCCATTGGTTTCGCCGGCGTTCGCCACCGCGCAGCGTCACGGGATTGTTCCTGTACCCGCCGCCGGTGCCGTCAGCGGCCAGCGGGCGCCGCCGTGAACGGATCGTCGCCAGCACCAGCTTATGGTTGGAACTGCTCGCCGCCCTGGCGCTGACGTGGTGGCTGGCGGATGTCCATCCGGCGGCGGATCAACGTGGGCGGCACGTCGGAATCGTGCTTGATGACCGGTTGCGGCTCACCGCGCGATTGCCGGCAGGAGATTCGGCGGCGGCGCGTTTGCGAGTCCGGCTGGGCGAAATGCTGGCCGGTTTACGGCCGGCGGATCGGGTGACGTTGATCGCCTCGGGCGCGGTACCGCGGGTGCTTGCGGGTCCGGCGGCGACTCCCGACCAGGCGCGCACCGCGCTCGCCCGCTGGGTCCCGCAGGCGCCGTGGCACGAGCTCGACGCGGGCTTGGCGTTGGCCCTCCAGATCACTGCGCAAAGTGGCGCGACCGCGACCGACGTGCTGCTCGCCAGTGATCGCGTGGCGCCCGATCTGCCGGCGGGGGTCGCCTGTGTGGCGGCCGGCGAGCCGGTAGCGGCGAGCGGCTTCGCGGATGCGCGCTGGTTGCGTGACGAGGCAGGTGACCGCCTGGTGGTGCGGGTTGTTGCCAGCGGTGCACCAGCGCCGCGCCGGATCGAAATCCGCCGTCGCGGCCACGTGGTGCAGACCAGCGCGCCGACGGTCGGCGGAACGAGCATCATCGAGTTGGCGAGTGGAGTTGGTGACACCGACGAGATCACCGCGACGCTGGTCGGCGAGGATCCACTGCCGGCCGATGACCAGGTGATCTTGCGTCGTCCCGAGCGGCGGATCGTGCGCATCGCCCTGGCTTTGCCGCCGGCGATCCAGCCGGTGGTCGAGCGCGCGCTGCGCGGACTGCCGGGGTTAACTTTGAATGGCGTGAGCAACGATCTGCTGATCACCGGCGATGAGGTCACCACGCCGGGGACGTGGTTGTTGCGGATCGCCCCGGCCGCGGGCAGTGACGCGGTGCTCGGGCCATTTCTGATCCGCCGAGGTCATCCGTTGGCGAGCGATCTCGATGGCACCGGTCTGTTGTGGCTCGGGGGTCTGCCGCAAGACCGTCTGCCGGTGGACGCCGAGCCGCTGATCAGTGCCGGCACCCAAGTCCTGCTGGCCGAGCGGCGACGCGGCCGCGATCGGCTGGTGACGCTCTATGCCGATCCAATGACCGGCACCCTGGCGCAGCATCCGTTGTGGCCGGCGCTGATTGCCAATGTGGTCGCGGCCCGGCGCGCGGCTCTGCCGGGATTGAGTGAACCCAATCGCTCAGCGAATCAGACGACCTACCTCGTCCTGCCCCCGACGGCGACCGCGGTCGAGGTGTGTCCACCCGATGCTGGGTCTGAGGGCTCTGCCTCGACGACGACCGTATTTTCAGCCGACGCTGATGGCGGCGTGCTGTTGCCTCCGCTGGGGCAAGCCGGTGCGTGGCAGGTGAAGCTGGCAGGAGCGCCGTGGCAGACGCTGCAAGTGAATGCGTTGGACGAGCGCCTAGGCGATGTGGCCGGAGCCGAGACCCGCGAGATCACGGTAGACACTCCCGCTGAGGTCGCGGTCGAGCGCCGCCGGTCGCCGGCTGAACGCCTGATTCCGCTGGTGTTGGCAGCGCTCGCTGCCGCCCTGGCGTGCTGGTTCTGGGCTCGGGGTCGCTGATGGAATTCGCTCTGCCGCATGCGTTGTGGTTGGTCATCCCCGCGGGTTTCGCCTGGTGGCGCTGGTTGCGTACGGATTCCGGCGCACCGGGGATCAACGCTGGCAGCGGCCAATGGTTACGGCTTGCGGTGTTGCTCATGCTAGTGATCGCGGGGGCCGGCCCGCGCCTGACCCACGGGCGCGGGGGCAGCGACGTGGTGGTGGTGCTCGACCGCAGCGCGTCGCTCGATGACGCCCGCACCCAGCAACCTGAGTTGCTGCGTTTGATCGGCGATCAACGTCGCGCCGGCGATCGCCTGGGCGTGGTGTCGGTGGCTGCGTCGGCCTATCTCAGTCAGATCCCACGCCGCACGGGCTTGCCGGAAACAGCGGTGCTGACGGTGCCCGACGATGGCAGCGATCTGGCTGCTGGCCTGCGCACGGCGCGCTCCTTGGTCGAGGCCGGGCGCAGTGCGCGCATCGTGCTGATCAGCGATGGCGAGGACACCGGCGTCGGTCTGCGCGCCGCGGCTGCCGGCTGCGCCCAAGCGCACATCCCGGTTGACGTGCTGCCGGTAATCCGCCCCGGTGGCGTCGATGCGGCGGTGCTCGATATCGAGCTGCCGGGTGACTTGCGCCTGGGCGAAAGTTTCGTCGGCGCCGCGCGCCTGATGTCGGATGTCGCCGAGCGCCGCACCTGGCGGGTGCTGCGCGGCGATGTCGAGATCGCGCACGGCACCGCGGATCTGCGCCCGCTGCAGCCGCTGACAATCACGTTCGCCGATCGGCCGTCGCTTGCCCGGTTGACGGATTATGCGGTCGAGCTCGAGGTCCGTGACGACCGGCGGCCTGCCAACAATCGGGCGGTGAGCGCCCTGCGCATCAGTGGCGGTGAACGCGTGCTGGTGGTCGGGGGTGACGGCTCGCCCGGCAATCTCGCGCGGGCGCTGACCGCGGCGGGGATGCGCGTGCAGACTCGCGCTGAGGGTCCGTTGGAACTGGCTGACCTGATCGGCGTCACCGCCCTGGTGCTCGAGCAGGTGCCCGCTGACCGTCTTGGTCACGCCGGCCTCGAAGCCGTCGCGCAGTGGGTCGAACATCTGGGTGGCGGGCTGGTGCTGACCGGTGGCCGCCGCGGTTTCGGGGCTGGTGGATATCATCGCAGCGCGGTCGAACGGGTCAGTCCGGTGACCATGGAGATCCGTGACGAGCAGCGCAAATTGGCGGTCGCGATGGTGATCACCATGGATCGCAGCGGTTCGATGGCCGCCCCGGCGGGGCCGGGAAAGACCAAGATGGATCTGGCCGACGAGGGCGCCTGCGCGGCGCTCGAACTGCTCGGGCCCAACGATCAGATCGCGGTGCATGCGGTCGATTCCACCGCCCATCCGATCATCGCCTTGACCCGGGTCGGCAATCAGCGGGCGAGCATGGTGCGCGCGGTGCGCGGGATCCGCAGCGAAGGCGGCGGCATCTACACCTACACCGCGCTGCTCGCCGCCGGCGCCGAACTCGCGGGCGCGACCGCCGGCACCAAGCACCTCGTGCTGTTCGCCGACGCCAACGACGCCGAAGAGCCCGGCGACTACATCCGCCTGTTGAAGGAATATCAGACCGCCGGGATCAGCGTGTCGGTGGTGGCGATGGGCACGCCGGCCGACAGCGATGCGAAATTTCTCGAAGACGTCGCCAAGCGCGGCGGTGGACGCATCACTTTCGCCACCGATCCGGCCGACATCCCGCGGCTTTTCGCCCAAGAGACGGTCCTTGTGTCGCGCACCGCCTGGATCGATCAGGCGCTCGTGCCCGAGCCGCAGGCGGCTTTAGAACTGATCGTGCCCGGGCTGACGCGCACCTGGCCGACCATCGCCGGCTACAACCTCACGTACGCGAGACCGCGCGCCCAGGTCCTCGCGTGGTGCGCCGGTGATCCGGCGGCTCCGGCGGCGGCGGCCTGGCGCATCGGCGCCGGACGCAGCGTCGCGCTGCCGTTCGATTGCGACGATCCGAAATCTCCAGCGTTGACCAGTTGGCCCGGCTACGCTTCATTCATCACCGGGGCGGTGCGTTGGGCGGCGGGCGGCAGCGGCGGTGATGCGCCGGGCGCGGTGTCCGTCACCCGGTCGGGGCGCACGGCGGTCGTGCGTCTGGAACTTGATCCGCGGCAAGCCCCGACGGCGGTGGTCGGGCCGCATCTGGCGCTGGTCGATGCCGGTGGAGCCGATGTCCGTCAGGTCGCATTCGAGCGGGTTGACGATCTCGCGTGGGAGGCCCGGGTGACCCTCACCGATTCCGCGGTGCTGCCCGCCGCCCTGGTCGAGGTGCCTACCGCTGACGGCGGCCGGCAAGCGCTGGCGATCAGCGGCCCGGCGCTGCGTCTGCCGATGAACCCAGAAGTCGAACCGCGGTATGGCCGCGTCGCGGGTCTTGAAGTGCTGCAAGGAATCGCCCGCGATAGCGGGGGAAACGTGCGCGCCGATGTCGCCGGAATTTACGACAATCCGCCGAGCGTCGGCACCGGGACGGATCTCGCGCTGTGGCTGGTGCTCGCGGCGGTGGTCCTCCTGCTCAGCGAAATCGCGACCAGGCGTTGGCAACTGGACCTGCGGCTGGTGCGCGGCTGGTGGCCGAAATTCATGTTGCGGCCCTGGACGCGGATGAAGGTGCCACCAAGAGCGCCGGCGGTCGGGCCGAGCGCAGCGCAAGCCGGCCAAGTTAGACCGACGCCGAAAGAATCGTCAGCGATCCCGGCGGCTGCTACCACAGCTGCCACTGCCACTGCCGCACCCGCTCCAGCGGGCGCTACGCTGCATGATGCGTTGGCAGAGTTGAAACGTCGTAAAGGTCGCTGACGGGTCGCTCAAGAGGTCATTCACGCTGGCGCATGTGCGTGGCAACGCGGCGCTATTCTCGAACGTATGAGTTTCACCATGCGTCCAATCATCAGTGCGGTCATCCCCGCGATCTTGTCGTCTTCCGCGGTGTTGAGCGGCTTTTTGGGCGCGGCCGAACCAGCACCGCTGGCCGTGAATGATCGCGAAACGATTGTTTTCTACGGTGATTCGATCACCGAGCAGAATCTTTACACCGCGTTCATCGAAAATTTCCTGCTCACCCGGTTCCCGACCAAGGACCTGACCTGCCACAATTACGGCTGGGGAGGCGACACTGCGCTGGGGGGCGGTCGGCGGTTCGCCCGCGATGTGCAACCGCTGCGGCCCAGTCTGGTGTTCGTCAATTTCGGGATGAACGATGGGGGCTATCGCGGGCCGGATGACGCCATCCGCACCCAGTATCTGGCCAACCAGCGGACCCTCGCCGAGATGATTAAAAGCACGGGCGCGCGCCAGGTGCTGTTGACGACCTCGTGCATCGATCCCAACAAACGCGGCGATGGTGAGCTGTACAACACCACGCTCGCGGCGATGGCCGATGGCGTGATCGCTCTGGGCAGCGACCTGGGCGTGCCGGTGGTCGATGTCTTCCATCCGATGCGTGACCGCCAGCAGGCGGCGAAAAAAGATAATCCGAATTTCTGCGTCATCCCTGATTCGGTGCACCCCAATACCGCCGGCCATCTGCTGCTGGCGTGGCCGGTGATCCGCCGCTTGGTCCCGGCCAAGCCGCTGGCCCAGATAACTTTTTCGGGAGAGAGTCAGACGATAGATGGTGCCTTGGTCAGTGGCTTCAAACGCGAGAACGCCGGGCTGTCATTCACCATGACGTTGAATGCAATTCCGATGTGGGTCCCGCCCGAGTCGCGCGAGGTGCTGGCGTGGATCCCGCTCGAACGCGAATGCAATGCGGTGATGCTCAAGGTCGACGGTCTTGAGGCTGATCAGCAATACCAATTGCAGATCGATGGTCAGGCGGTCGAAGAGCTGTCGACCAAGGCTTTGGCCAGCGGGGTTGATCTCAGCCTGATGACCTCGACCCCGTGGGCCCAACAAGCCAAACGGATGTGGGATCTCGGCCAGATGCGGTGGCAACGGCATTTCGATACGTGGCGGCACATCAGCCTGGGCGACGACGAAGACGTTTTGGCGATGAGCGAAACCACCCGCTTGATCGAAGCCAATCGCACGCTGTCGCGCGCCCTGGCGATCCGCATGCATGACCTCGCCAAACCGAAAACGCACAGCGTCACCCTGCGCCGCACCGTCGCGTTGCCGATCAGCTCGCTCGAGGTGTCGCCGGTCTATCCCATGTCCCCGGATTTCGCCCAGGCATTCGCCCCGGAAAGCGTCAGTCCGGTGCTGTGGAAGAAAGCTCCGCTGGCGCCTGACGGAATGATGGATTTCAACGCGCTGCTCAACAATCCGACCAATTGCGCGGTGTATGTCCGGGTCGCGGTGGTCGCCAGCGAAGCCGCCACCTTGCACTTGGCGATCGGCAGTGACGACGGCCTGATCGTCCTCCTCGATGGCAAGCGGGTGTTCACCCATGAGGCCTGGCGCGGCGTCGTGCCCGGCCAGGAACAGCTCGATCTGCCGCTGACCGCCGGCCGCCACCTGGTGATGCTGCGCATCAACAATGGCGGTGGCGGCTACGGCCTGTCCCTCAAGGCGAGCATCGTCGGAACGGCAAAAGTCACCGTTTTGAAATAGGGTTACTTGGCGGCGAAGCGCGTCTTGAACATCTCGAATTTCTTCTGCGCGATCGCGCTGCCGGCGACGAACGCCTCGGTCTCGGGCATCGCCCGGGTCCAGGCGTCGGGAAATTTGCTTTTCAGCCACAGGCACTTGGCCGCCAGCAACATGCTTTCGCCCGAATTCTTGGCGTACAGATCCGCATCGACGGTGCCCGCATTGGCCAGCGAGGC
>JANYGY010000035.1 GCA_025362255.1 Planctomycetales bacterium | reverse complement strand
GGTCTTCTACACCGCCATGGATCAGATCGCAGACAAGCTGAAATCGGATCCGATGCCGGTTTTCGATCAAGCGATTGAAAATGCCAAGCCCCTGGGCGAGCTTCTCGGCAGTCGGACGACCTTTGCGGTTACGGACCGCCTCAAGGATCCAACGGATGGCGAGCGTCTGCTGACGCTTGCGATTCACTTCAACGGGCACCTGGTAATTGGCGCCACCGATGCGCTTCGAACGGACTTCGACCAGTGGCTTGGCATTTTCAATGGCCTGATCGAAAACCGGCATCGGATCCGATTTCAGCTTGTCTGCGATCTGATCCATGGCGGTGTAGAAGACCGCTTCAGCAGTCGACTTCTTGCCGTCATACATCAGGCAATTGACGAACTTGGCGATGACCAGCGAACCAAAGCGGGTGTCGGGCTTGAGGCTGCCGCCAACCCACTGCATCGGCGCGGGGCCTTTGGCCGCAGTGCCACTTTGCGCGAGCGTGATCGAGCCGTCTTCGTTCATCTGAACGTCGGCTTGATCGTCAAGCTGCTCAGGAATGGAGTTATCGTTATGCATGGAGATTTCCCTGGATCCGACCATCAAGGTCGGAGGTACTTTGCGCCCCTGTATTTCCTTCGCAGATTGCGATAAGAAAAGAGGCACAGGTGAATTGTGCGCCAGTGGCTTGGCTGGCAAAGAGAGGACCACAGGCAGGTGAATCGAGCATAAGCTCGATTCACCTACGGGCGCAGTCCGCCAAGAGAATTACTTCTTCTTGGGGCGCTTGGCGCCGTAGCACGAGCGCGACTGCATGCGTCCTTGAACGCCTTGGCAGTCGAGTTTGCCACGGACGATATGGTAGCGCACGCCGGGAAGGTCATGCACACGACCGCCACGAACCAGTACGAGACTGTGTTCCTGGAGGTTATGCTTTTCACCACCGATGTAGGCCGTGATCTCTTTGCCATTGCTCAGACGCACGCGGGCGATCTTACGCAAAGCCGAGTTCGGCTTCTTCGGGGTCATGGTCTTCACCTGAAGGCAGACACCGCGCTTGAAGGGGTTACCTTCAAGCTGAGGGCTCTTCGTACGGTTGGGCGCCTGTTCGCGGCCCTTGCGGATCAATTGATTAATCGTGGGCACTTACGGGCTCCTGCAGAACGGGGGGGCGGACAATAGCGGGGAGTTCCGGAATGACAACCGGCTTTCCACTCTTCTCAATCTTGATGGTCTTGTAGATCCCGAATCCCGTGCCGCACGGGATAAGGTGGCCGAGAATCACATTCTCCTTGAGGCCAAGGAGGCCGTCGCGGCGTCCGGCCAGCGAGGCATCGGCAAGCACCTTGGTCGTCTCCTGAAAGGAGGCGGCCGAGATGAAGGACTCCGAATGCAACGCAGCGCGGGTGATGCCCATGAGCTTGGCCTCATAGGTTGCCGGCTTTTTGCCTTCGGCGATCGCGCGCTGATTGGCCTCGCGAATCTCGATCTTGTCGACGAGCTGACCTTGAAGGTAAGGCAGGTCGCCAGCATCGCTGATGTCGATGCGGCGAAGCATCTGACGGATGATGGTCTCGATGTGCTTGTCATCGATGCGCACGTTCTGCGCACGGTAGACGGCTTGGATTTCGGCCAGCAGGTATTCCTGCAGAGCTTCTTCGCCAACCACGCGCAGGAGATCCTTGGGCACCAGCACGCCGTCGACCAACGGATCACCGGCTTTGACGCGATCACCCTTGTGGACGCGGTAATGCTTGCCCTGAGGGATCGAATGCTCGACTTCAGTGCCTGAATCGCCGCGGATGACGATGATGCGCTTGCCACGCTTGCGCTCACCGAAGTCGACCACCCCATCGATCTCAGCCATGACCGCCGGATCCTTGGGTGGACGAGCTTCGAAGAGCTCGGTCACGCGGGGCAGACCACCGGTGATGTCATGGGTGCCGGCGATCTCGCGTGGCGTCGAAGCCAGCAAGGTACCAGCAGGAATCTTCTGGCCCTCGGTTACGCGCAACGTCGCCTTTTCAGGCACCGGATAATGGGCGATGGGCTTACCGTGATCGTCTTCGAGCACGACTTGCGGATGCAGGTCACCCTTACCTTCAAGGATAATGCGATTAATGATGCCGGTCGCGTTGTCGCGCTCTTCGCGCATCGTGACTTCGGGAATGACGTGCTCGAAACGCACGATGCCGCCGACATCACTCAGGATGGGAATGCTCGAAGCTTCCCATTCAACAATCAACTGGCCCTTGTCGAGCTGAGCACCATCGGTGACCAGCATTTTGGAGCCGACCGGGACCTTGAACCGCTCGATGACGCGGGCGTTCTTGTCATGGATGGCGACCTCACCGTTACGGTTGAGGACCACCGACTCGCGCGCACCGTTGATCACGATGCGCAGATTCTCATAGACCAGCTTACCGGCCTTACGTGCCTTATAGCTGGTTTCTTCGGCCTTCGCATTCGCCACACCACCGATGTGGAACGTACGCATGGTGAGCTGCGTGCCGGGTTCGCCGATCGACTGGGCGGCGATAATGCCCACGGCCACTCCATGTTCGACAGCCATGCCGCGTGAGCGGTCCATGCCGTAGCACTTCATGCAAATGCCCTTGCGGGCTTCGCATGTCAGTGGGCTGCGCACGCGGATCTTCTCAAAGCCGAGGGCTTCGATCGCCTTGGCCTTGTCCGACAGGATGATGTCATTTTCACGGACAATGACTTCATCGGTGATGATGTCGACAATGGTGTCGCGAGCGGTGCGGCCGGTGATGGCCTCGGCCAGCGACACTTTGATCACGTCACCATCATAGACGACCGATTTGGTGACCGCGCCAACCGTTCCGCAGTCGACTTCACTGACGATCACGTCTTGCGATACGTCCACCAGTTTACGCGTGAGGTAGCCCGAGTCAGCGGTCTTCAGCGCCGTATCGGCGAGACCCTTACGGGCACCGTGGGTCGAGGTAAAGTATTCGAGGACTTTGAGGCCTTCGCGGAAATTGGCGCGAATCGGAGTCTCGATGATTTCGCCATTCGGCTTGGCCATCAGACCACGCATGCCGCACAACTGACGAACCTGGGCAACCGAGCCGCGAGCGCCCGATTTGGCCATGACATACACCGGGTTGATGTAATCGGCCCCGTGACGTTTGTCGTCACGCAGCTTTTCCATGAGCTTGCCCGACAACTCTTCGACCGCGTGAGTCCACGTCTCGACGATATTGCGGTGCTTTTCCGAGGCGGTGATGAGACCGCGCTGGTAGGCCTTCTGGAACTTCATCGCCTTTTTGTCGGCCTCGCCGACGACGGCACCCTTTTCCTCAGGGACGTAGAGATCAGACGCCGCGAAGGAGATGCCTGACAAGGTCGAATACTGGAAGCCGAGTTCCTTGATCGTGTCGAGCACGACGATCGTGCTGCGGCGATCGAGGTATTCGAAACAGTCAGCGATCACACGCCGGAGACCGCCTTTGTCCTGCTGCTTGTTGTAGTAGGGCATGCCCTTGGGCAGGGCATGATTGAAGACAAAGCGGCCGACGGTGGTCTCGATCAGCTGATCCTTGTCGAGCATCTTCTTGACCGGACCACCGTCATCGACGCGTGTGCCTTTGGACAATGGGATCTTGATCAGCGAATGGAGATTCACCACGCCGGCATCGAGTGCCATGGTGGCTTCTTCAAAGCCGCTGAAAATCTTCCCTTCGCCTGGTTGATCTTCTTTCGCCAAGGTCAGGAAGTAGCAACCAAGCACGATGTCTTGGTCGGCAGAGATGATCGGATTGCCGTTGCTCGGCGAGAAGATGTTGTTGGTAGACAACATCAGGACGCGGGCTTCGGTCTGGGCTTCGATCGACAAGGGCAGATGGACGGCCATCTGGTCGCCGTCGAAGTCGGCATTGAAGCCAGCACAAACCAACGGATGGAGCTGAATGGCGCTGCCATCGATCATCACCGGCTCGAAGGCCTGAATGCCCATGCGATGCAAGGTCGGCGCGCGATTCAACATCACCACGCGACCGCGGATCACGTCGTCGAGGACTTCCCAGACTTCTTCATCGCGGCGTTCGAGCTTGCGCTTGGCGGCCTTGACCGTCTCGGCGTACCCACGCTCTTTGAGCGCACGAATGATGAACGGTTGGAACAGCTCAAGAATGATCGACTTGGGCAGACCGCACTGATGCAGCTTGAGCCGTGGGCCGACGACGATGACTGATCGGGCCGAGTAGTCGACGCGCTTGCCGAGAAGATTCTCGCGGAAGCGACCCTGCTTGCCCTTGATCATGTCGGTGAGCGACTTGAGCGGACGATTGCCTGAGCCGAACACGGCACGCTGGCAACGACCGTTGTCGAACAACGCGTCGACCGCCTGCTGCAACATCCGCTTTTCGTTGCGGATGATGATTCCAGGAGCGTTCAGCTCGACGAGCTTTTTGAGGCGGTTATTACGATAGATGACGCGACGATAAAGATCGTTCAGATCGCTGGTCGCGAAGTTGCCGTTTTCAAGCGGCACTAACGGACGCAGATCTGGCGGAATGACCGGCACCACGGTCTGGATCATCCATTGCGGATCGTTGCCCGAAGACTTGAGCTCTTCCGACAGCTTAAGCCGCTTGATGATCTTTTCGATCTTCTGCTTCGCTTTGGTGCTGGCCAATTCTTCGCGCAGATCGCTGATCAGCTTGTCGAGGTCGAGGTGCTTGATCAGCTCCTGAACGGCCTCAGCGCCCATCATCGCCTTGAAGTCGTCGCCGTACTTTTCATTGGCCTTGCGGTACTGCTCTTCAGTGAGCACTTCCATGTACTCAAGGGGAGTGGTGCCGGGATCAGTGACGATGTACTTCTGAAAGTAGACGACCTGTTGCAGGTTCGACGACTTCATGCCGAGCAGGATGCCCAGGCGCGACGGCATGGTCTTGAAGAACCAGATGTGCGCGACCGGGGATACCAGATTGATGTGGCCCATGCGCTCGCGGCGGACGCGGCTGTGGGTTACCAGCACTCCGCATTTTTCGCAGACGATACCCTTATACTTGACGCCGGAATATTTTCCGCAGAAGCATTCCCAGTCTTTGGTCGGCCCGAAGATCTTTTCGCAGAACAAGCCATCGCGTTCGGCTTTGTAATTACGATAGTTGATGGTTTCCGGACGCTTGACCTCACCCTGACTCCATGAGCGGATGACCTCGGGAGAGGCCAAACGGATGGAGACAGCGTTATAATCTGGGCTAGAGAGGTTTGTCTGATCAGCGGCGATATCGATCATGGGACCTACTTCGATGTGACGTTGGTAGTAAAGAAAGAAGGAGACGCGCGACCGCCGCCAAAGCCGTTAGGCTTTGGCGGCGACCACCTCATTTGTCAGCGCTGGATTCAGAATCGATCTGCGCATCTGCAGGCACGTCGGCGACGAAATCCTGATCCGGTCCTTCGCCGTCGACTTTCGGCAAGGAGCCGAAATCGAGGGTCGTAGGCGCCGTATCGAAGGACATGTCTTCCGGGCGATGCAGACGGATATCGAGACCGAGTCCGCGGATTTCATTCATCAACACTTCAAACGCCATCGGCGTGCCGTAGGTCAGCGAGCCATCGCCCTTGACCATGCTTTCGTAGATCCGGGTGCGGCCGTCGACATCGTCCGACTTGACCGTGAGGATCTCCTGCAACACGTGGGCTGCGCCGTAGGCTTCGAGAGCCCAGACTTCCATTTCTCCAAAGCGCTGGCCACCAAATCGCGCCTTGCCGCCGAGCGGCTGCTGCGTGATCAAAGAATACGAACCGGTAGCGCGCGCGTGCAGCTTGTCTTCGACCAAATGGTGAAGCTTCAGCATGTACATAACGCCGACAGTGGTCTTCTGATGCTGACGTTCGCCCGTACGACCATCGTAAAGATAGGTCTTACCGTCGACCGGCAGATTAGCTTCGCGCAGGATGTCCGAGATGTCGTCTTCAACGGCACCATCGAACACCGGCGTGACGATCTGCACGCCAAGAGCCTGAGCTGCCCAGCCGATGTGGGTTTCGAGGATCTGACCGACGTTCATACGCGACGGTACGCCCAGCGGATTCAAGACGATGTCCACGGTACGGCCGTCCGGTAGGAACGGCATGTTCTCTTCCGGAACGATCGTCGAGATCACACCCTTGTTGCCGTGACGACCGGCCATCTTGTCGCCGACTTTGAGCGTCAACTTGCGCGCCACGAAGACTTTGACCATCTCAAGCACGCCGGTCGGCAGATCATCGCCGCGCTTGGCATTGACGATCTCCTTGTCGCACTCGGTTTTGATCTCGTCGATCTTCGGATCGAAATCGTCATAGATGGCGCGCGCGCGCCGGCGTTTCGAGCCGACGAAGTTGAGCGCCGTGACTTGCAGGTCAGCGTGCAACTTGAGGACTTCATCATCGGACATCTCGATCGAGTACTCGACGACTTCGCCGGTCTCGATGTTGACCACCGTGCCGCCCGCGACTTCCCAGATCTGATTGAATTTTTCACGAGCGACCGAAGCCATCTGCGAGGCGTATTTGTCCTCGATGACTTTCAACCGCGCTGATTCCTCTTTCTTGTCCTTCTCGGTCAATGCTGCGCGGCGCTGGAACCGCTTGCAGGCCACGACCACGCCCCGGATTCCGGGCTTCATCACCAGGGAATCGTCACGCACGTCTTCGCCGGCACGGCCGAAGATCGCATGCAGCAACTTTTCTTCAGGTGACAATTCAGATTTGTTCTTGGGCGTGACCTTGCCGACCAGGATGTCGCCGGGCTTGACCAGCGAACCGACGCGGACGAATCCACGTTCATCGAGATTGCGCAGGGCTTCTTCCGAACGACCAGGAATTTCCCGGGTGAACTCTTCCTTGCCGAGCTTGGTCTCGCGGATCTCGACCTTGAACTCTTCGATGTGGATCGAAGTGAAGCGATCTTCGGCGAGCAAACGCTCGTTGACGACGATCGCGTCTTCAAAGTTGTAGCCGTCGTAAGGCATGAACGCGACGACGATATTCTTGCCGAGTGCTAGCTCTCCTTGATCAGTACCGCCGCCATCGGCGATGATCTGACCTTTGGCGACCTTGTCGCCCGGACGAACGATCGGCACCTGATTGAGACAGGTGCGCTCGTTCAGGCCCTGATATTTGCGCAACGGATAGATGCGTGAGCCGATCGTGATCTGCTTCGCATCGACCGACGACACGCTGCCTTCTTCATCGGCGATCACGACCATCGACGACGATTTGGGAATCTCGCGTTCCATGCCGGTGGCGACGATCGGAGCCTGCGAAATCAACAACGGCACCGCCTGACGCATCATGTTCGCGCCCATCAGGGCGCGGTTGGCGTCATCGTGCTCAAGGAACGGAATCAGCGCGGCGCTGACGCCGATCATCTGCTTCGGCGAGACGTCGGCGTAGGTCACTTCGCCGACGGCGACTTCGGTGAACTGACCGGCGAAACGCACTTGGACGATGTCGTCCTTGATGCGTCCCTTGGCGTCGATCTCCACGGTCGCCTGGGCAACCTTGGCCTCGGCCTCTTCGTCGGCCATCAGGTAATGGATCTCCTCGGTGATGACGCCATTGACCACCTTGCGGTAAGGCGTGGTGAGGAAGCCATATTCATTGACAGCTGAGTAGATGGCGAGCGAAACGATCAGGCCAATGTTGGCGCCTTCAGGAGTTTCGATCGGACATATGCGACCGTAATGCGACGTATGCACGTCGCGAACTTCAAAGCCGGCACGTTTGCGGTTGAGACCGCCAGGTCCAAGGGCCGACAGACGGCGCTCGTGCGTCAACTGGCTGAGGAGGTTCGATTGGTCGACCACCTGTGACAGTTCGCCACGTTGGAAGAAATTCTGAATCGCGCTGTCGACCGCCTGATTGTTGAACAGGTTGCGCGGAGCCAACGCCGCGGCGACGTCTTCCTGCTGCAGATCGCGGCTCAGCTTTTCCTTGACCGCACGACGCAATTTAAGCATCGCGGCGCGCAGTTCGTCGGACAGCAGATCGGCGATCGGACGCACCCGGCGGTTGCCGAGATGATCGATATCGTCGAGCTCGCCCGAGGATGAGTTGCTACGGATCAGGGTCAGCAGGTACTTCAGCGTTTCGAGGTAATCCTGAATCGTCAGGACCCGCGCTTCGCCTTCGAGCTTGAGCTTGCGGTTGATACGGAAGCGACCGACGCCACCGAGATTGTACCGCGATTCGTTGAGGAAGCGGTCCTGGAAGAATTCACGGACCTTGGCTTCGTCGGTGGGATTGCCGGGGCGAAGACGGCGATAGATGCGCAGGAGCGCCTCTTCGTGCGAGGTTGACTCATCCTGTTGCAACGTGTTGATCAGGATGTCGTCAGGCTTCACCTGGCTGGTGATGATATAGACCTCGGTGACGCCGAGATCCTTGAAGTTGTTGTAGGCGCCTTCGGTGATGACTTCCGTGGCCTTGGCGAGGATTTCTCCGTCCTCCTTGTTGATCACATCGGCAGCTAACAACTTGCCGAGAACCTTTTCCTTGGCGGATTTGCCGCCAACGGCAACTTTTTCAGTCTCGAAGAAAGCCTTGATGATGGCGTCAGTGGTGCCGAAATCCTTCGACATCGCGCGCAGGAAGCACGAAGCGACGACCTTGGCGCTCTTGTCGATCTTGATCTGCAGGATGTCTTTGGAGGTCTGCTCGACCTGGATCCACGAGCCGCGCTCAGGGATGATGCGCGCACTGTAGATGCGCCGACCCGAGGTCGCCTGCTCGGACGAGAAGTCGACACCGGGCGACCGTTGGATCTGGGTGACGATCGTGCGCTCGGCACCGTTGATGATGAATTCACCACCACCGATGCGGATCGGGAAGTAGCCGATGTGGACATCTTCTTCGAGGACTTCAGGCAACTGCGGCCCGCTCACCCGAATTTTGATCTTGATGCCACGCTGATAGGTGAGGCCGAGATCGCGGCACTCATCCATGTTGTGTTGAGGATTGGTGAACACATAGCCATGGTAGCTGACGACCACTTGGTCATCGTACCCGGTCACCGGGAAGAACTCGCGGAAAATCGATTCAAGACCTTTGGCTTGATTGCGTTTTTCAGGTAGGGCATCCGAATCCAAGAACTCGTCATAGCTGCGCGATTGCAGATTTACGAGACTGGGAACAGGAATGACGTCGAGGGTCTTGCCGAAGTGCCGGATCTGCATGGGTGCTTGCTCAGGTGCGGTAATGGGCCGGCGATGAAAGCGGTGTCGCAGATGCGACGACACGCCTAGCCAGCCTGTTTGGCAGCGGAAGGGTCAGGAGATTAACGACTTGCCTATACGAGACAAGGAACCCAGCCGACTGCCCACGCTGTGCTTTCTTCTCAGAAGGCCAAGCGCCGGTGTGGTCGGCTGGGGTCACAGAGGTGCCAAAGCACACCACCCCTTTGATCAGGGCGGCATAGCGATGGCCATGTTGGAACGAAGCTTAGACGCCTTCGATCTTGGCTTCGGCGCCGGTGTCCTTGAGCTTCTTGAGGAGCTCTTCGGCAGCCGGCTTTTCGATGCCTTCCTTGACCATCTTGGGGGCGCCTTCGACGAACGCCTTGGCATCTGCCAAGCCGAGGCCGAGGAGCTCGCGGACCACTTTGATGACGGCGATCTTGTTCGGACCGCCGGCAGTGAGGGTGACCTTGAACGAGGTGGGAGCCTCTTCAGCGACCGGGGCGGCAGCGCCGCCGCCGGAGACGGCGACTGCGGCTGCGGAGACGCCGAATTCTTTTTCGAGGGCGTGGACGAGGTCCGAAAGTTCGATCACGGTGAGAGCCTTGACGGTCTCGATGATCTGGGCCAGCTTAGGGTTGGCGACTGCTTCGCTCATGGGATATTTCCTTGCGAGTTGGCCGTGTCGATTCGACGACGGCTTGGATAGTGAAAAAAGAAATCAGACAGCCGGAGCTGCGTCGCCGGCGACGGCCGGAGCGGCCTCGACAGCAACTGGGGTGTCTTCAACGGCAGGAGCGGAGCCACCCTGCTGCGTATGGATCGCGGCAATGACGCGGGCAAACCCGGCAATCGGAGCCTGGAGAACGTTGACCAACATACCGAGAAGCTGTTGCTTGCTGGGCAGTTCGCTGATGCGCTTAATGGTCGCGACGTCGAGGGTCGCGCCATCCATGAGTCCACCGCGAACGGTGACCTTGTCTTCTTTGGCCAGATCAGCGACCACCTTGGCGGCGGCAACCATGTCTGACGCGAAGATGACACCGACCGAACCCTTCGATTTCTCGATGAGCTTGGCGGCAGAGGCTGGAATCGCCCGACGCAACAAACGCACCTTGGACACCTTGAGCTTGGCACCGGCCTTACGCAGGGCGGTACGCAGCTTGATGGTGTCTTCGGATTTCAGGCGGCTGTGATCGACGAGGATCAACGAGGTGGCGTTACTCGCCACGCTGGTCAATTCCTTGAGCATCAGTTCATTGATGAAGCTCGGCATGATCAGGCCTCCTTGGTGGCAAATGCCAACTTGACGCCCGGTCCCATGGTCGATGAAACGGTGATGTTCTTGATGAAATCACCCTTCACCGAGGACGGGCGATGTTCAACCACGTGGGTCAGGAAAGCATTGATGTTGTCGGCGAGCTTGGATTCGTCGAACGTGACGTTGCCGACACTGACCTGAACGTTGCCGGCGGCGTCGGAACGGTACTCGATCTTACCATTCTTGAATTCGTTTACCGCGGTGGCGACGTCATCGGTGACGGTGCCAGACTTCGGCGAGGGCATCAGACCGCGAGGTCCAAGAACCTTACCGAGCTTACCGACGAAACGCATCATCTTCGGCGTGGCGATCGCCACATCGAAATCCATGAATCCATCGTTGACCGCATTGACCAAGTCTTCACCGCCAGCTTTGACCGCACCAGCGGCGAGGGCAGCGTTGATCTTGTCACCGTCATCGACGAAGGCGATCACGCGGACCGCACGACCAGTGCCATGCGGCAACGAGAAGTTGCCACGGAACTGCTGATCGGCCTTTTTGGTGTCAAGGTTGAGGTGAACCGCAAGGTCGACGCTCTCTTGAAACTTGGCTTTGGATAATTTTTTGACCCAGCTGATTCCAGCCGAGACCGGCTGAGGCGCGGTGATGTCGATTCCAGCCTTGGTTGCCAGTTCGATCAGCGCGCGATAGCGCTTGCTGCGTTTTTGCATGTGTTCTCCGTAGTGCGAGCGGCCGGGACACGGCCTCCTGCGGGTGATTTCCGAGTCTAGACTTACTTGACGGTGACGCCCATCGAGCGCGCCGTGCCGCGAACCGAACGCATCGCAGCCTCGATCGAGCCAGCGGTCATTTCGGCGATCTTCTTCTCTGCGATGACGCGGACGTCGGCCTCGGTGATCTGGGCGATCGAGGTCAGCGGACCAGCATTACCGGCCCCCTTCTCGAGTTTGGCCGCTTTGCGGATCTGGGCCGAAACCGGGGGCTGCTTGAGGATGAAGCTGAAGGTCTTGTCTTTGTAGACCGAGATGACGACGGGGATGATCTCACCCTTCAGCTTGGCCGTCGCATCATTGAACTGCTTGACGAAGGACGCGATGTTGACGCCCTTGGCGCCGAGCGCGGGACCCACTGGTGGCGCTGGGGTAGCACCGCCGCCAGGGATCACCAGGTTGATCGTGCCGATAATTTCCTTGGCCTTGGCCATGACGGTCTCAATTCTCTCAACAAGGACGACGCGAGCGCCGTCGGAAAAGCGGGGCGGGAAGGATGTGCCCCAGATGGGGATTGCAAGAGCAGAGTTAGCGAACGTTTGATCAGTGCCACTGATGTGCTGACACCGTATCGGTCAGAACTGAAGCCAGAGTCGGCAAGGACGAGACTGGTGACGTCTATCCCCGTCCCATACGGACCGGAGATGCGCGTACAAAATCAGATGGCCTGTTCCACTTGCCAGACTTCCAACTCGACGGGTGTCTGGCGGCCGAACACCGTGATGAGGACTTTGAGGATGCCTTTGCTGGCATTGATTTCGCCAACGACGCCCTCCATGCCAGCGAACGTACCTTCTTTGACCTTCACCCGATCGTCGAGCTTATAAGGAACTTGGACGAGTTCCTTGCGCTGGTCGTCGGCTGTGGCAGCGGTGGCGATACGGATGATGCGCTCGGCTTCATCAGCCGTCAGGGGATCGGGATTACGCGGATCGGCGCCGAGGAAACCGGTGATGCCATCGACGTCGTTGATCGTCTCCAGCACATCATTGTTGAGTTCCATCTCAACATAGACGTATCCCGGATACAATTTTCTCTCGGTGGTGACCTTTTTGCCGCGCTTCAGTTCCGTGATGCGTTCGGCGGGAATAAGCATCTGGCCGACGAACGACTCGAGTTTCTTCACCCGAAGTTGGACGACGATTTGATCACGGCAACCGGTCTCGCGACCTGAGACGGCCTTAAGAACGTACCAACGCATCAGAAATGCCCTCCAAGTTTACGTAGATGATCTAGCAGCCAGAGGATGAGCACATCCATCCCGAAGATGATGGCCGACAACAAGACGATCGTCACCGCGATGACGAGGGTGCTTTTCCACAACGTATCGGTCTTCGGCCATTCGACGCGCACCATTTCATGCTCGACGTCAATCAGGAAATCGACGGCTTTTTTATGAAAACCGATCGCAATAAAAGCACTTATGAGAGCCACCACCGAGAGTACGGCAAACACGATGGCGATGGCCAGCAGACGAGTGCTCGCCTCGCCGCCTTGGCGATAGGCCTCGTAGCGGGAATAACCGCCATTGAATGCCAAATCAGCTCCGATCACCGCTGCAAGAATCAGCGAGATGATCCGGATAACTCGTCCTTGCGGCCATTTATACATGCAGCTATCCGACTTGGGTAAGATACGCGGTGATGAGTCATCAATTCAAAAGTCCGGCCTCGCGTGGCACCCCATAGCATTGCCATGGCGAAGTGCCGAGCGGGGCCGGACCTGGTAATCGCGGCTCGAATGTGGCACGGGAGGAGGGATTTGAACCCCCGACCGGCGGATTTGGAATCCACTGCTCTACCAGCTGAGCTACCCCCGTATGTTGCCGGTAGGTGCCGGCTTCAGTCACGGGCAAACCATTGGACCGAAGTCGAAAGGTTGCCCGAAGCTGAATTACTTACTTACGCTTTTTCTCTTTGTGCAAGGTATGCTTGCGCAGCTTCGGGTTGTACTTCTTCAGTTCCAGTTTGGGCGAGGTCTTCGCCCGGCTGGTGAAATAGTTGATGTCGCCCGATTCTGAGCAAACCATCATGACGTACTCGCGCTTATCTTTTGCCATTGGGCATTCCCTTCACAAACAGTTGAAGCAATCAAAAACGGACTGAAGCAGATTCCAGATACGGAAAAACCGGCCCCGGGTGGTGCCCAGGGCCGGTCCCTCCGCTCAGATCACTGGAGGATCTTGGTTACGACGCCGGAGCCGACCGTATGGCCGCCTTCGCGGATGGCGAAGCGCAGCTTCTCTTCCATCGCGATCTTGCAGATCAGGGTGACGGTGAGCTTGACGTTGTCGCCAGGCATCACGATTTCCTTGTCCGCAGGCAGTTCGACTGAACCGGTGACGTCGGTCGTCCGGAAGTAGAACTGAGGGCGATAACCCTTGACGAACGGCGTCTTGCGACCGCCTTCATCAGCTTTCAGAATGTAGACTTCGCACTCGAACTTGAGATGGGTGCTGACCGACTTCGGCTTCACGATGACCATGCCACGTTCGATGGCTTCCTTGTCGACACCGCGCAGCAGCAGGCCGCAGTTGTCGCCAGCGATGGTCGATTCCATCTCTTTGCGGAACATTTCGATGCCGGTGATGACCGAGGTCATCGATTCTTCGCGCAGGCCGATGATTTCGACCGGATCACCGATCTTGGCCGTGCCGCGTTCGACGCGACCGGTAGCGACCGTACCACGACCCGAGATCGAGAACACGTCTTCGACCGGCAGGAGGAACGGCTTATCGGCTTCGCGGACAGGCTCAGGGATGAAGGTATCGATCGCGTCCAACAGGTCGGTGATCGGCTTGCAGGCCGCATCGTCCTTATTGGTGGCATCCTTGGCGAGATCGGCCCGACCGTGGATCACGGGGGTCTTGTCGCCGGGGAAGCCGTACTTCTTGAGCAGGTCGCGGATTTCTTCTTCGACCAGGCCGAGAAGATCCGGATCGTCAACGAGGTCGACCTTGTTCAGGAAGACGACGATGTGTTCGACGCCGACCTGACGAGCGAGCAGAACGTGCTCTTTCGTCTGGGGCATCGGACCGTCGCCAGCGGACACGACCAGGATCGCGCCGTCCATCTGCGCGGCGCCGGTGATCATGTTCTTGACGAAGTCGGCGTGTCCGGGGCAGTCGACGTGCGCGTAATGGCGCTTTTCGCTGGAATACTCGACGTGCGAGGCCGAGATCGTGACGGTTTTATTCGCGTCACGGACGGTTCCGCCCTTCGTGATTTCAGCGTAGCTGCGCTTTTCAGCGAGACCACGAAGAGCCGACACATTCACGAGCGCGGCAGTGAGGGTGGACTTGCCATGGTCGATGTGACCGATGGTGCCGACGTTCACGTGCGGCTTGTTGCGAACGAATTTCTCTTTGGCCATGAGCGGCTCCGAGCGATTGCACCACCTGATTGTGGCGACGGTTGATCTGGGTGCGGGAGGAGATTGGAGCTACCTTTGGGATTTGAACCCAAGACCTCGTCCTTACCAAGGACGCGCTCTACCAGCTGAGCTAAGGCAGCATCGAACCGCCCGTCCAGGGAGGATGATGACAAGCGACCGACTGTGGAGCGGGTGAAGGGAATCGAACCCTCACATGCAGCTTGGAAGGCTGCCGCTCTACCATTGAGCTACACCCGCGTTTTTAGTGCGATTGCACGTCTTTGGCGCGCAGGGCCCGCATGATGGCCTTGGCGGGGTGAGCCGCTAGGTCAGGACGGGGATGGTGGGCAGAGAAGGATTCGAACCTTCGAAGTCGTAAAGACAGCAGATTTACAGTCTGCCCCGTTTGTCCACTTCGGTATCTACCCCAAGGAACCCGACCCAAGCACCAGCGCTCGACAATCTCGAAATGTATAAAGAGCGTTGCGACAACAGGTGCCGACTTGGAGCCACCTGCCGGACTCGAACCGGCGACCCACGGTTTACAAAACCGTAGCTCTACCAGCTGAGCTAAGGTGGCGCTTAGGAGACGACGACACCCCCTCCGGTTTCGGAAGGGACGGGGACGATAGAAACGACGCCCAAGGTGTCAAGCACGCGGGAGGGTGTTCCGCAACAAGTGCTCACGAGCGCCGATCCACTGATGCAGCGGGGGCGTTTGCAGACCCGCGCTCAGAATTTCAATTGGCCAATGGGCGGCAGTGGCCCGACCAACGGGGCGAGGTAAGGCACCACTTCTGCGGTGACGACATCGTTGCCGGCCGCATTGATGTAAGTACGCGGCATCGGTCGCGTGTCTTTGGCGACGGTCGGCAACGGGGTGACAAAAGTCTCGATGTGGTACTCGGCCCCGGCTGTACGGCGGAAGGCGATCGAGCCGGAGGTGACCCCGGCCAACGCTGCGGCGACCGCGGCAGTGCCGGCTTGGCGGGCTTCGGCGGCATCGGTCGCGCTGACCACGCCGGGGAAGCAGCGTTGCAGATAGCCGAAGGTGTCGGCGCGTACCCGATGCTTCTTTTCGGGCCAGGTTTTGGCCAGGTGGGCTTTCAAAATATCTGAAAGCGCGTCGCCCAAAGCGCCCGAACCGGACAACTGCTTATTCCCATGACTGTCGACTTCGCCGAGTGAAATGATCTCTTTGCCAGCGGGTCCGTGGATGCCTTCTGAAACGGCGATAACGCACCGCCCGAGCTTGCGATAGATGGCTTCGACATCGGTGCAGAAAGCGGCGAGCGAAAAGTCCACCTCTGGACAATAGATGAGGTGTGGTCCATCGCCGGGAAACTGGCGGGCGAGCACCGAAGCTGCTGTCAACCAGCCGGCGTTGCGGCCCATGACGATGTTGATCTTGATCCCGGCGAGCGAGCGATTGTCGAGGTTGTCGCCCATGAATGCCTGGGCGACGAATTTCGCCGCCGAGCCAAATCCGGGACAATGATCGGTCACCCGCAAATCATTGTCGATGGTCTTAGGGCAGTGGAAACACGTCAGCTCATAGCCTTCAGCGTGGGCCAATTCGTTGATGATGTTGGTGGTTTCGGCGGTGTCATTGCCGCCGATGTAAAAGAAATATCTGACGCCGAGTTCCTTGAAGCGCGCAAAGATGCGCGTGCCATCCGCGGGCGTCGCCTTGTGTCGCACCGACTTCAGAGCGGCCGACGGCGTGCCGGCGACCAGCTCGAGATTGGCCTGGGTCTCATTCGCGAAATCGTGAAATTTTCCGTCGAGAATTCCTTGAATGCCGTGAATCGCGCCAAGCACCTTGGTGAATACCTGCGGCTGCGCGAGGCATGCCTGGACCACCCCGATGAGGGTTTGATTGATGACGGCGGTGGGGCCGCCGGACTGGCCTACAATGACGGTACCTGAAAGTGACATGGGCGCCTTTGGTCAGATAGTTTTGGACTGGGCGGATGCTGAACCCTGGCGGCAAAAAAGTAAAGTCGTCAGTAACCTGCCAGCTCGACGTAGCCGACCCCCCTCTGCGATCCGCTCACCACCACCGCGCCTTCCCAATAGCGCACCGCGAGATCGAGTTCCTGGTCAGGCAGACGCGGCGTGATGTCGAGTTCGAGATCGGCAGCGCGCAGATGCCAGGCTGCTGGATACTTGGTGCCGGTGCGGCTGGTCCACGTCGCGGTCGACGTCAGCGTGACTTCCGCGGCGCTGAGCCGGGTGACGGAGCCATCACTCGCGATCAAAGTGCCACCGCTGAAATTGGTGGCGGTGCCGTCAGCTCGGCGCAATCGATAGAACATCACCTCGCGGCCATCGGCGAGTTGGAGGGCGAACCAGTCCCAGCCGACGACGCCGGCTTCGAGGGCACTGGTCGACCATTCGCGGTCCATCCAGCTGGTTCCTGAGACGTCGTGCCGCCGCTCACCGATCCGGATCGTGCCGGTGGTCGGCATGCGGGTCAGGCTGTAATACAAACTTGCGTTGCCCGGCTCGGCGCCTTTGCGGCTGAGGCCCTGATCGCCCTGCAGCACCACTGGTTTTCCGGCCTGCATCGTCAAATCGAGAGCAACGCCGCCGGCGTCGGCTTGGATCCGCATGGGAGTGCCGCTGACCTGCCAACCCTCGCAGTGCACGCGGAAGGGATCGCCCTGCGCGCCGGCAAGCCCGCCTGCGCCACGCGCCGAGCGCTCGAAGGCATAGAATTTCTGGCCGTCGACATCAGTGATCGCGAGGTGCGCCAACCACGTGTCGCGAGTCGCCCAGGCCGACGCGCGGGGCACCGTGGTCGGCGCCATCGCGAAGCGGAAAACCGTAAACTGATAACCGAAGGCGCGGCCGTCGGCGGTGGTGACGTTGCCCGTCCAATACCACCACTCGGTGCGATAATCGGAGTGCGGTCCGTGATCGGCAGGAAACGAGAACGTCGGCGCGACGGTGGCTCTGGCATAGCCGGCGACCCGTGGATCGGCGACCAGTGGATCCGAGAGCAGTTGCCCAATCTGGATCGGCTTATCTCCGGTTTTTTCCGCAGAAACTTGCGCCGCAGAGTCGAAGCATCCGCCCAGGATCACGCC
Source organism: Planctomycetales bacterium (assembly GCA_025362255.1). Taxonomy (GTDB): domain Bacteria; phylum Planctomycetota; class UBA11346; order UBA11346; family UBA11346; genus CAIUVD01. Next base: position 18,851 of record JANYGY010000035.1, on the reverse strand, counting down.
CACCACGCAGAAGCACCCGAACGTCACCAGCACATTTCTCAGCGAAAATTCAGTCGGCATGGAGTGCCTCAGCAAGTGGGCGGCGGCTGGCGCGCCAGGCGGGAATCAGGCCGGCGATGATCGCGGCGCCAGCTGCAAGGGCGACGGTCAGCACCAGCTGCCACGGATCCGTGTGCAGCTCCATGCTCCAGCCGAATGAACGGCGATTGATCACATGGGTCAGGCCCGCCGCGAGAGCGACCCCGATGGGGATCGCCAACAGGCCCGCCGCCAGGCCGGTGAACAGGCATTCGATGACCGCCAAGGCGATAACCTCCCGCGGGGTGACGCCTGCTGCCCGTAGCCGCGCGGTGGTGCGTGCGCGCTCGAACTGCACGGCCGCCAAGGCTGCGATCAAGCCGAGCACCGCGACCCCCGCGGCCAACCAGCGAATCACTGCGGTGATCGCGAATGTGCGATCGAACACCGTCATCGACGCGGTCTTCAAAGCGCGGCTCGAGGTGATCGACAACGGTGCATCGCCAGCGGCCAGGCGCAGGCGCGCGCACAAATCTTCGACCTCGACCCCCGGTGCGGCAGTGAGGGCGAGAGCCGTGATTCCGTCATCGGAAAACCACGCGCGGTACCGCTCGCGGTGCAGATACACGGCACCTTGGTCGCTGCTGTAATCGACCAGCACCGCGGCGATCGTCAGGCGTTGGTCGCCGGTTGGCGTGTGGACGATCAGGTGATCGCCGGCTTTCACCGCGCGGTGCGTGGCGAAAGGCTCGGTGACGAACAGCGCGCCGCCGGTGAAGGCGGTCCACGCTGCCTCGCGCGCGGCCGGCGACGCGAACGCCGGGCGCGCGACGAAGGCATCCCGGCTGTCGGGCAGCGGCTCGAATGCCGCCATGTCCACGTCATCGGACGTGCCATCAGGGAATGTGACGCTGACCACGGCGTCGCGTTTAGGCAACACCGCAGCGATACCCGGCACCGCCAGAAGCCGGGCCGTCAAAGTCGGTTCAAGCGGTTGCGCGCCCACCCGTGCGGCGACCAGGCGAGGCGCTGAAATATAGACATCGGCCGACAAGGTCGTGGCCAACCACGTGTCGAGCGCCAAGCGGAATGAGCCAACCATCAAGGTCATGCCCAGGGCCGCAGCGCAGGCGACGCTCAGCGCCGCGACCGCGATGCCGGTGCGTGACAAATTGGCGCCAACCGCCCGACTGGCGAGCGTCACCAGCGGATGACGCCCGAGCGCGAGGATTCCGGCGAGCCACGCAAGGCCGCTGACCACCGGCAAAAGCAGCACCGGCACCAGCAGCGCGGCGCCGATCAGACCACAACCCAGACCGACGAAACCCCAGGTGATGGTCGGCGGCAATCCGACGAGCACGGCCCCGCAGAGCGCGAGCAGGCCACCGCCGCCGAGCGCCAACCACGGCAGCGATCGCCGCCACGCGCGTTCGGGCACGGTGCGCAGCAAGCCCAGGCGTGGCGCACTGCGCGCAGCATCGAGCGCCGGCCACAACGCCGCCAGCAACGTCGCGAGGATGCCCAGGGCGAGACCCTGGAGCACGATGCTGCGATCGATACTGATCGTTGCCGGGCCAATCACGGCGTAGAGATCGCCGATCGTGCGGGTCACCAACCGCAGCAGGAAATGCGCCAGAGCGATCCCGAGAGCCACGCCGAGCACGGCCGCGAAGATGCCGGCAACCAGCGCTTCGCCGAGGACCAGCGCCAGGATCTGGCCGGGCGTCGCGCCGTGCGCGCGCAGGCGCGAGAACAGTTCGCGGCGGCGGACGACGGCAAAACTCGCAGTGTTGGCGATCAGGAACATGCCGACCACTAATGCGATCAACCCCAGGGCGCTGAGGTTGGTGTGAAAGGCCTCGGTGAGTTGGCGCAAGCTGTCGCCCCGACGCGCTGCGGGCACGATTTCGGCGCCGCTGGGCAACGCTGTTGTAACAGCAGAAAGCGCCTCGCCGTCGGGCAGTATCAGATCGATGCGGTCCAGCACTCCAAGCCGGCCGAGGATCTCCTGCGCGGTGCTCACATCGCAGACCGCAATCGTGGCGCTGCGGTTCAGCGCGTTGCCGTCGTCGGGGACGGTGGCGATCAGGGTCAGCTCGCGAATCGTCGTACCGTGGCGGATGCGGATTTTATCCGACAGGCCCAATGCCTCGGCCGTGGGTTGACTGACCACGATCGCCCCCGGCTCGGTCAGCAGCCGGGCGAGCGGAAAAGCGCGGTCGCGCTGCACCGCACTGGTGCTGGCGCGAAACGGAGCTTCCGCAAATGGATCGATGCCGAACAGCCGCAGCGTGCGTCCCGGGCGGTCGATGAGCGCGACTTCGGCCTCGACCACCGGCGCTGCCGCGCCGCCGTGGGCGAGGGCCGCAGCGCGGATCGCGGCGTACGCGCCCTCGGGCACGCCGGCGCTGCCGGCGACCACCTGATGGCTGGCATTGCCGACGATGCCGGTGATCGATTCGGCAAACGCGTGACGCGCTGCCGCGTTGGCCAGCGCGATGGCCGTCGCCACCGCCACCCCCAGCGCGATGCCGAGAATCGCCAACGCCGCCAGCCACGGATGCTGGCGCTGTGAACGCCAAGCGATGGTCGCGAGGATCGTCACCGATTTTCCTATGATCTCTCTTGAGAAAGTTGGCCGTCATCCAGCCGCCATACGCGATCGGCGATGGCCACGTATTCGGGATTGTGGGTGACGAATACCAACGCCCCGCCACGACCGCGGGTGAGACGCACGAGCAGGTCGACGATCACTCCAGCGGTCACCTGATCGAGCGCACCGGTGGGCTCATCGGCCAGCACCAACGCCGGTTGATGGACCAGCGCGGCGGCGACCGCGACGCGCTGCTGCTCGCCGCCACTGAGGTGATCGGGATGTTCACCGCCGCGGCCCGCGAGTCCGACTTCTGCGAGCATTGCCTCGACCTCTTTGGTCCCGTCGCGGCCATCGAGGGCGTGACGCAGATGTACATTTTCAAACACCGTCAACTCGGGCAGCAGATTGAACGCCTGGAACACCAAGCCGACCGAGCGCCGGCGCAGCAGCGTGCGCTCGCGCTCAGACACCTGCGCGAGCGGGTGGCCGGCGAGCACGACGCTGCCACTGTCGGGCTGCTCCATGCCCGCCGCGAGGTTGACGATGGTCGACTTGCCGCTGCCGCTGCGCCCGAGCAGCACCACGATTTCGCCGGGATTCACCGTGGCATCCACCGCATTGAGGATCGTCCGCCCGGCAAACGATTTGCTCACCCGGTTGAAGGTCAGCGCGGATTTCACATCAGCAGGGTTCACGGCAGGCTTTCCGGAGTGAGGAACTCGCCAGCCGCCAACATCCGGCGGATAGCCGAGGCGCGCAGCTGATCGGCGGCGTGTTTCGCCGGGCCGCGTTTGGCGTGCCCGGCGACGATCGTGGACATGCGGGGATTGCGGCGCACCACCTCACCATGCCGCCTGAACCAATCCCAGTACAGAGTGGTGACCGGGCAATTTTTCGCCGGATCGAAACGACACGCCCGGCAATGATCGGACATGCGGTTGATGTAGGCCCCACCGCCGAGATATGGCTTGGTGGTCATCAGCTCACCAACCGCGAACGAGCCCATCGCCATGACGTTGGGCTCGACCACCCAATCGAACGCGTCGATGTACGCGATCCAGAACCACTCGGTGATCTGGCGCGGCTCGACATCCAACAGCAGCGCGACATTCGCCAGCACCATCAAGCGCGTGATGTGATGCGACCAGCCTTCGCGCCAGACGTCTTCGACGACCCGATCGAGACACGCCAGCCCGCTTGGTGCTCCGGGCCAGAACGTCGCTGGCAGGGCTTCGTGATTGTTGAGGAAATTCGCATTCAGGCTGACGTCTGGGCTGCCCGGCAGATGCCGGAATCCATCCGTGGCGACGTGGACGTGATGCACGAATTCCCGCCAGCCCAGGATCTGGCGAATGAATCCTTCCTGCGACGCGAGCGGCAGGTCGAGCTGCGCCACCTCGGCGACGATCCGTTGCGGCAGTAGGCGATGAAGGTTGAGCAGCGGTGCGATGCGGGTGTGGAACAAGCCACTGGAACGGCGGCTCATGGCGTCTTCGAACGGACCGAACCACGGCAGGCAGTGCGCTTTCGCCCACTCCCACAGCTCGTGCGCATCGGCCGCTGTCGCCGGCAGAGTGGTCAGATCGAGCGTACCCGGATGCTCGGCGAAACGCGTTGCGATGAGGTCACCGACTTCGCTGGTGATGTCGTCGGGGACGAAGCGCAGCTGCTCGGGCGCGGGCGGATCGCCTTTCCACGGTTGGCGGTTGTCGCTATCGAATGACCACTTTCCGCCGCGCGGTTTGCCGTCCTCCATCAGGACGTCGTTGGTGCTGCGCGCGAGCCGGTAAAATGCGTCCATGCGCCAGGGCGAAGCAGGTGGGGCAGGAACGCGAGCAAACAACGCGCTGCTGGTCAGCCAGCCGGCATGGGCCACGACGCGGAGCGCGCCGCTGGCAATAAGTGGTTGCAGCTCGACCCGCAATTCGCGCTCGGCGGCTTCCATCATCGTCAACGGATGCGCAAATCCGCTGAGCGCGGCAGCGTAGCCCGCATCGTTGACGAGGTAATGCACAGCTACTCCACGCGCCGCCTGTTCGAGCGCGAAATGCCGCTGATTGGCCAGGATCATCGCGAGCTTTTGACGATGATACGGCCGCCGCGCGGCCTTCGCCGGCGTTTCAACCAGGACGATGCCGCTCGCGTTGGCCGGCTGCTCGCTGAGCGGGCCGATGGCATCGGTGAGCTGATCATAGGGCACGAAGATCCACCGCCGCGGTACCGTCACTGGCGGCTGCACGGCGCGCAAACGCTCGAAAAAAAGTCTCATGGCGCGAGCAGTTGCGCCAGCTCTGGCCACCGCTCGGGCTGATCCGCGAAGACACCCCGGCGGAGGACCGTCAGGGTCGTGGCGCAGGCGCGGCGCACGCCACGGACCTTCATGCACATGTGTTCGGCCTCGACCCGCACGGCGATGCCCAGCGGATCGAGATGGCGCTCCAGCGCGTCGACGATGTCAGTGGTCATGCGCTCCTGCACTTGCGGGCGATGGCCATAAATGTCGACGAGGCGCGCCAATTTTGAGATCCCGACCACCTGCCCGGCGCGTGGCAGATAGGCGATGTGGACGCGACCGACGATCGGCAGCAGGTGATGTTCGCACAGACTCGAAAAGTCGATGCCGCGAACCTGCACGACGCCATCGAAACTCGAACTGAAGACCCGCCCGAGATGGCGCGCCGGGTCATCGCGCAGACCAGCGATCTGTTCGGCGAAACTTTTCGCGACGCGTTGCGGCGTATCGCGCAGGCCCTCACGGGTGGGATCTTCGCCTGCCGCCAACAGCAATTCACGCACCGCGGCCGCCATCCGGACGAGATCGGGCTTGGGGGCGATTACAGGTTTCACGTCACGCAACGAGCTGGTCGGACGGGCGAGGCGCAAGCGCATGGCGATCCGCCGAGGTCCGGTGTCGGCGACGAGCGCCGGGGCTTCTGATTCACTGACGTGGTCGCTGTGGCGCATGGCATCCTCAGAATTGGGGGGTCGACAAAACGATCAAACCGTTCAAAACGGCCACATCAAGTACCAAATACACGGAGACAGTTTCCATGGCCCATTATCTCATCACTGGTGCCGCCGGCGGCATCGGTCGCACGCTCATCAGCCATCTTGCGGGCCATGAGCTGACCCTGGTTGGCCGTACCGCCGCCACGATCAGTGCGCTTGGCCATCCGAGCCTGGCTGCAGATCTGACGACCGAGGCCGGAGCTGCTGAATTAGAGGCGTTCCTCAGCACGCGGCCACCCCTTGATGGCGCGGCGCACTGCGTGGGCTCGCTGCTGTTGAAGCCGGCTCATCGCCTGACGTTTGCTGAATGGCGCGGCGTCCAGGCGACCAATCTCGACAGTGCCTTCCTGCTTTTGCAGGTCCTCGCCAAGGTGCCGATGCGCGGCTCGCTGGTGTTCGTCAGTTCGGTCGCTGCCGGCCTCGGCTTGGCCAATCATGAAGCGATCGCGGCGGCAAAGGCCGGCATCGAAGGCTTGGTCCGCTCGGCGGCCGCAAGTTACGCCGCCAGCGGTCTGCGCATCAACGCCGTCGCTCCAGCGCTGACCGAAACGCCATTGACCGCCGGGATGGTCGCGAACGAACAGATCCGCAAAGCCGTGACCGCGATGCATCCGCTCGGTCGGCTCGGAACGCCTGATGATCAAGCCGCGGCCATCGCCTGGTTGCTGTCGCCCGCGTCATCGTGGATCACTGGCCAGGTGCTGGCGGTCGACGGTGGATTGAGGACGGTTCGCGCAAAATAGTGGACTATTTTTTTCCGATGATGACGTCGCGCAGGCTTTCTTTGACCGGCTCTTTGCCGATCCAGATCGAAAACAAGGCCCGCGCGAAATTCTCATCGGTCAGGCGCCCGACTTCCGTGCCGTTGAGGGCCATGATCAGGACGCCGCCGGGCAGGTGGTCGAACGTCAACACGTCGTTTTCAAGCGGGGCGGGATAGAGCGCATTCCACGTCTTCAAACTCGATTGCAGGGCCTGAATCTGCACCGGAGCCAAGCCGCGGCCGATCGTCTCATCGGTGGCTTCGACCATTTTTTCACGCGGGATATCCCGTGAATAATGCATCAGCAGCCGTTTGGGACTGGCGGCTACGGCGGCGTCAGGAGTCGCCTCGGTGCCGGCCGGCAGATAAAGACCGGCGACATACAGCGAGATCACCCATTTGTATTTCAGCAGTTCGGCGCCGCGTAGCGGCACATCGGTCTTGCCGACCTGCGCCAGATCGGGAATGGCTTTGCCCGCGACTTCGACGGCGGGGACCACGCCGGCGCTGAAGAACGTGGCGGCCAGGATGATGACGAGTTGGCGATTCATGATGGTGATTCCTGATGAACAAATTGTTGATGATTTAGGCTGGGCCGAGCAACGCATCGCGCAACGTCGCTCGGGTAAAACAGCGCCACGCGACATACGCCGCGGTGGTCAGGTTGCCGAGCAGGAACAACCCCAGCCACCACGGTGCAGCGCGCCACAGCGACCGCTCAAGCAGCGAGATCCACAGGGCGACGACCAATAAACCGAGGTACAGATCCGCAATGGTGGTCAGGCCCCACGGCGTTTCGGCCATGGTCGCAAGCGCGGTGATCACGCTGCCACCGGTCGCCGTCGCCCAGCCGATCAACCCGAGTTGAACGGTGGCCGCGCAGGCGGCGATCGCTCCGACGACGTGGACGCTTTTCATGCATGGAAACTATAAACAGTTTTCGGGTTTCCTAACGACTTCCCCCGCGCCACCTTTTACGACGTCATCGGCGCAAGGAGAGCACTCAGGTCTTCTGGCGTCAACTGACCGAGGCTCTGCCCGGTTTCATCGAACAACGCATCAGCGAGCGCTTTTTTCGAGGCTTGCAGCGCCAGGACTTTTTCCTCGATCGTGCCGCTGGCGACCAGTCGATAGATGAACACCGGCTTGTCCTGACCAATGCGATGGGCGCGATCGGCGGCCTGGGCTTCGGCGGCGGGGTTCCACCACGGATCCGCCAGGATCACGGTGTCGGCGGCAGTCAACGTCAGGCCCGTACCGCCGGCTTTGAGGCTGAGCAGAAACAGCGGCACCGTTCCGGCCTGGAAGGTGTCGACCAGTTCTTGGCGATTGCGGGTCTGACCGTCGAGGCGCTGGTACGAGACATTCGCAGGCTTGAGCACGACCTCTTCGATGCGATCGAGGAAACTGGTGAACTGTGAAAACAACAGCACCCGCCGACCGTCTTCGATCATCGTCGGCACCTGCTCGCTCAGCCAATCGAGCTTGGCGGATTCGGTGCAGGCACGCCCGGCAGCGGTGCCCAGCAATTGCGGATCGCAGCAGACTTGGCGCAACCGCAGCAGGGCCTCGAGGACTTCGATTCGGCTGCGCGCGAGGCCCTTGTCGCGGATGACCTCGCGGATGCGCGAGTCCATCGCCAGGCGGATGGCCTCGTACAAACGCCGCTGAGGCTGGCCGAGTTCGACGCTGACCACGCTTTCGCTGCGCGGCGGCAATTCCGGGGCGACCTGTTCCTTGGTCCGCCGCAAGAGCACCGCCTTCAGCCGCCGCCGCAGCAGATCGCCGCGCGTGGCATCACCGGCGGCGATCGGCTTGACGTAGTGGGTCTCGAAGGTGGCGCGCGAGCCGAAGAGCCCGGGGGCGACCCACGTCACCTGGGCGTGCAATTCGCCGAGATGGTTTTCCATCGGCGTGCCGGTCAGCGCCAGACGTTGGCGCGCGTCGAGGCGTCTGATCGCCTGGGCACTTTTCGCGCCGGCGTTTTTGACCGCTTGCGCTTCATCGCAGATGGCGACGTGCAGGGGAATTTTCTCCAGGCCGTCGATGTCGCGCTGCAACGTCGCATAGGTGGTGATGCCGACGACCCCGGCGATCAAGGACGATTGATCCCTCCTCAGCCCATGCAGCACGCGCGGAATCAGCGACGGGGCAAAACGCTCCAGCTCGCGCCGCCAGACGCCGATCAGGCTCGCCGGGCAGATCACCAAGCACGGACGATCCAACCGGCCCGCGGTCTGCTCGGCGAGCAGATGGGCGATCACCTGCACGGTCTTGCCCAAGCCCATGTCATCCGCGAGCAGCCCGCCCAACCCGACCTCGCGCAAGCGCTGCAACCACGCCAGACCCTCGGCCTGATACGGACGCAAAACGCCCTGCAGACCCGGCGGCGGGATGGCCGGGATCAACGGCGACGCGAGCACTTCGCCGATCGAGCGCAACCGCTCGCCACCGAGGATCGTGACGCCCAGCCCATCGAGTCCGGCGAGCACGCCGGCGTCCCACTGGTTCAACCGCCACGTTGGACTGGCCTCGCGGGCAAACAGCGCCAGCAGATGTTCGCGCAGATGTTCAAGCAGCGACAGCGGCACGCGCAGCACCTGGTCATGACCATGGGTGACCAGCACCGCGCCGTCGGCGACCGGCAGCTGCCGCCACACCTCGGGCCCTCCGCGCAACAGCGGCGTCAGCAAAGGCACCAAGTCGATCCGCTGACCGTCGATCACGGTGCCCAGGGTCAGATCGAACCAGCCGTCATCAGCGCTGGAATCCTCGCCTGCAGCCGAGCTGACATCAGCCTGCAGCGGCCCGAGATCGGTGACCCGCACCGCGGCGATCGCGCGCCCGGAAATATCCCAGCCGGTGCCTTGCAATGCCACCAGCCCCGCCGGGGTCAGGCCGTTGATGGCGATGAAGAGCGTGCCGCTGGGGAGGCGGGTCTCTTCGACCAGCCACCCGCCGGGGCGCTGCGCCGGCTCGATGCCGACGCGCGCCAGCTCGGCCAAGCGCTGCATTTCCGCCGCTTGATGGCGAACCACTCGATTGCCACCGCGACCGTGGATCGGCGACCCCACAGCGGGCAGCTCGGCCCGGCCATAGCGGAAGGTCACCAGCGCCAAGTCCGCCAAGCGCCGTTGCGCTTTACGTGGATCAAGCGAGCGCACCGGGCCTTGCCACACCCGCAGAATCGGGACCGGGACGACCATCTCAGGCAGCCCTTCTGGCGGCGCCAGATCTGGCAGCCAGCGGCGCAGGAACGGCATCGCCTGGGCCACGCGTTCAAACGGGATCCTGGGCATCGCCAGGATCTGGGCCAACGCGCTGCCGCTGGCTGGCAACGCCACCGGGCCGATTTCCCGCCCGCTGCACCACCACACCGGGTCCAAGAGGATCGGCGAATTCTCCTGCGGACTGCCGGGAATCACCAACCGCAGTTGCCATCCACCGGCGGATTTTTCCCACTGGAAAAGTCCCGCGCGCTCGGCGCCTCGGCGCAACGGTCCGGCGGCGGTATCCGCGTCGAACAGCAATCCTGCATCGAGCACGTGTTCGAGATCCCGCGCGCTGCAGCCGACCTCAAGCGACAGGAATCCGTCACCTCCAAATTCCTTTTGCCACGTGGCGGCGCGGTGGCTGAACGCGTAGAGGGGCTGATTGATCTCATGCTCTTCCTGACCACTCACGCTTGCCCAACGAGAGAGCCGCTTGCCCACTCCCCACTCGCCATTTTTTTTACGTTTGAGCAGCACCGGGCTCACCTGCCATTCACCGTCATTCACCCCTAATTGCGCCACCAACAAGACGTCAGCGGAATTTTTCGAGACCTCGGATCGAGCCACCCGCGCCAACCAGCGTTCGGTCAGGTGATCGCTCGCCGCAGCTGGCAGCAGGTCGACCTGCGGCGCGACTTCGCTGCCCGGAAGAGAGACCGGCGCGGTTGGCTTGCTCGGCCGCGTCGAGGACTTGTGCCAGAACGTGCCCATCCTGGAGGCGAGCATCCGTTCCATCTCGATTTCGTCGTCACGATGGACGCGATCGGGATCGTCGACGTCGTCATCATTGTGGGCGGTCGAGTTTTTTGCGCCGCGATGAATGCCCATAAGCACCGCCACCAAGGCGACCCCGTGCTTGCAGGCGATGCCCACCGGACACGTGCATTCGGTGGTGATCGACGAAGCGAGCAGCCCCTCTCGATCCGCGATCTGTACCTCGACTCGATAATTGCCACCATTTCCCGTCACCATCCCCCGCACCCGGTCACCGCCCCCGGCGACGATGCGCACTCGGCTATCACGGGCAAAAGCAAGACCTCGGCTGATTGAGGTCCCATCGAAAAAATCGGTCCAATGGCGCGCGGTGGTCATTTCAGGAGCCAGCGTCCGTCTGAGGCCCGCGAAGCAAATGCGAGCGCTGGCACCATCCGATAACTCGATCTCGCACATGGGCTGCCCCCCATGCTACGGTTCGGTTCGATAGTGGCATGGGCGGCTCGCCCATGTTCGTGGGCTTACTCGCACATGGGCTGCCGCCCATGCCACGGAGAACGTCCGATCAGCCGTCGGGAATCGCCAACCGGTACTTGAACGACAAACGATCCTTTTCGATCGCTGTCGGCAATTCCTCAATCGCCGAGATCGCCGGGTATTGCTGCTGCAGACCGCTCTTGAAGGCGCGGATCGCGGCCTCGGCGCTGACCTTGGCACTGGTTGCCGAACCGGCGAGATCGACCACCACCATACCCGGCTGGCGACCGAGCTGATACGTCGTGAGGATCACCGGACAGGTCGAGGGATCCTGTAATTTCCCGATGCAATTGAGCAGCTCGACCGCGATCCGACCCGGACGCCGCTCGGCATCGAGCCAGCGCACGCGGCCGGCATCCGCGATCTGCTTATCGCGCACGTTGGCGATCTGCTTGGCCAGCTCCTGGGCCTTGGGGACGACGGTTTCCAGTTCGGCCAGACGCGATCCGCTGTGCGCGAGCGAGAGTTCAGAAGCGATGATGCCGATGCCGCTGAGGACCGCCGCGATCACCGCCGCGGCCTTGAGCGCGCCATCGCTGCGCCAGTACTGCATCCGCGCCCGCCGTTCGTCGGCCAGGGCGTCAAGCTCCCAGGCCGCTGCACTCGCGCCGCCGATGACCGCTGTCCACGGACTGGGCAGACCGGCGAGGCGATCGGACAGGTCCGCGGGCAAGCGTGACATTTGCCCGGCGAATGGATTGATCAGACGAACCGGCAGCCGCGTACGGGCCGCCAGCGTAGCGAGAAATCCGTGGGCCAAGGCACCCGCGCCGGCAACGTAAACCTGGGTCGGCTCGAAGTCACTGAGCTTGAGCTGGGTGCGGCAGAAGCGCACATTGGCGGTAATCGCCGCGCTGATCGCGCCTGCCTGATGGGCGATCAGGTCCTTGAGATCATCCGGCGAACCGTCGCTGATCTTGCGCACCAGGGCCGCGGCGTCGGCTTCGGCGATGCCGCGTTTGGCGGCGACCTGGCGCATCGTCTCATCCATGCCCGGGGCGTGGCTGCGCATGAACACCAGGTCGCCATCTTTGACCAGGACCAGATGCACATGGCTGCCGCCGACATCGATCAGGCACGCGACACCTTGATGGCCGGGCGACTGGGCTTTGAACGCATGGTACAGACCGAGGGCCGGATGGCTGAGCGAGGCGAGCTTGGCGCCACGCGGCGCCAATGCCTGACGTACGCGATCGACCAGGCGCAGGCGCACTACTTGGGCGAGCACGCGCATGTCGCCGTCGGCTCCGGCCATGGGCACCAGATGCCAGCTGATCGCGCTCGGCGGCGCATCATCGCTGCCCGGCGCCGCGACCGTGCCCAGCTCAAAGCGCACCAGCCGGTCGAGTCGTTCGGGCGCGCACGGCGGCTGGACCAGGGTCCGGGTCAGCAGGTCGTCGTGGTGCAGCAGCACGCGCACCCGCCCGAGGTTTTCGGGCAAAGGCACTGCCGCCAACGCGGCCAACGGATCCGCGCCAGCTGGAACCGGCCAGGATTCCAAGCCGATAATGCGTTTATCTTCGGTCACACACAGACGGATGGCGCTGGCAGTAACTTCGAGCGTAGTGGGCATAGGACCAGACGGGCAGGTAATGGATGCGGATTAAAACAATCTGAGGCGAACGTGCTTTCTGCCAAGCGCCAGGGACATGAAGATCGTACGCGCCGATCAGCGCCGCGTTCAACTGGTGTACCTGATCCCCAATGAGGCGTTTGAATCAGTCGTCGCGTCCTCAACCGACTACCGTTGCGCCCCAGGTCGGGCGATCTAGCATCCCAAGGCCATTTGGCATAGCCCGAGCGATATAATATCGGACTGTTCACGGACTGTGGGAAATTCGACCGTCATGCGCATACGCCTGTGGGGCACTCGCGGCTCGCTCGCCACGCCGATGAGCAACACCCAGCTACGTGACAAGGCCCGCGCCTTGCTCAGCGAGGCCAAGCCGGCCGATCTCGCCTCGCCGGCGGCGATCGACGCCTACCTCGATCGCACTCCGCATAGCTGGACTTACGGCGGCAACACCAGCTGCGTCGAAGTCGCGCTACCCGGCCAAACCTTCATCCTCGATGCCGGCACCGGCCTGCGCGCCCTGTCGGCGCAATTGATGGCCGACGGCCGTGGCAAAAGCGACGAACTGCACTTTCTGTTCACCCACTTTCACTGGGATCACATCTGCGGGTTCCCGTTTTTCGGGCCGATCTATCTCAAAGATCGCGACATCCACGTCTGGTCAGGCCGTTCCGACTCGGAAAGCCTGCTGTCCTCGCAGATGTCGGGCGCGCACTTTCCGGTCAAATGGCCGAGCCTGCCGAGCAAGATCACCTGCACTCAATTGGCGGAGCAGCAGGCGACCGCCATCGGGGCGGCGACGATCCGCATCCTGCCCCTGATCCACCCTGACCAGGCATATGGCTACCGGATCGATTTCGGCGGCCGCTCGGTGTGCTATCTCACCGACACCGAAGTCTCGAAAAGCCCCCATCGTCTCGCTGAAACCTACGCCGAATTCGTCTCCGGCGCCGATGTGGTGATTGTCGACGCCATGTACGGCTTTCTCGACTACCACGACCACATCAATTTCGGGCATTCGACGATTTTCAATTTCATCGATTTCTTCCGCGAGACCCGGATCGGCGAATTGGTGATCTTCCATCACGATCCCTTGGCCAGTGACGCCGCCGTCACGCGTCTGCGCAATGATGCGAATCGCTATAAGGAACTGGTCGCGCCAAACGCGACCTGGCGCCTGTCGGCGGCCTTCGAAGGCAAAGTTTGGGATTTAGAGTCAGTTTCTTAATCCGCTGATGATGAGTTCAGGCACGAGATGCTCACGTTGCGGCCCTCCTAAGTTCGACTAGTGTAAAAGTTCATGCATCAGGTGTACGAATTGAATGCGCGCACCTGGCGCAGCGAACGAACCCAAGAACTCGGTCGACCGGCGACCCTCGACGACCTCGATTTCGGCTTCCTCGATCATCTGGTCGAAAACGGCTTCACCTGGTTGTATCTGTTCGGCACCTGGACCAACGGCCCGTTGATCCGCGCCCATGCCCTTGCCGACGCGGGTTTGCACCGCCAATTGCACAGCGTTCTTCCTGACTTCACTGCCGATGACATCAGCGGCGAGCCGCTCTCCATCGGCCACTACACGATCAAAGATGTGCTCGGCGGCGATCTCGCGTTGGAGGCATTGCGCGAACGCGCACGCGCCAGCGGCTTGTCGCTGATGCTCGACTTCGCGCCCAATCACATCGGCCTCGATCATCCCTGGGCCAGCGCCCACCCTGAGTTCTTGATCCAGGGCTCTGAAGACGATCTGCGCCGCCATCCGGGGTCGTTCATCCGCCTGCATGGCACCATCTTCGCCCATGGTCGCGATCCGAATTTTCCGGCGTGGCGCGACACCCTGCAGATCAATTACAGCAGCCGCGAAGCCCAGGACGCGGTGATCGAGATGGCCAATCAGGTCGCCTCGCGCTGCGATGGCCTGCGCTGCGAAGAAGCGATGTTGCTGCTGCCGGATGTTTTCCGTGGCACGTGGCACCGCGACATCGAACCATTCTGGCGGCGCTGCACCGATGCCGTGCGCGCGGCCCATCCCGGGACCCTGTTCGTTGCCGAAGTCTACTGGAACAAGGAATGGGAACTACAGCAGCAGGGCTTTGACTTCACGTATGACAAGACGCTGTACGACCGCCTGCTGACCGACAACGCCGAGTCGATCCGCGCCCATCTGCGCGCGGCCCCCGACTATCAAAGCCACTGCGTGCGCTTTCTCGAAAACGATGACGAGCAACGCGCCGCCGCGACCTTCGCCTCGATCGATCATCATCGCGGAGCATTGTTCCTCACCGGCATGGTGCCGGGCATGCTGCTTTGCCATTACGGCCAGGAAGACGGCCGGCGGATGCACAGTCCCCATCGCTGCCGGCGGCGGCCACCCGAAGAAGGCTCGCCCTTTCATCGTCGCGCATTTCGCGAACTGCTGCACCTGCTGGCCGAACCCGCGCGCCATGATGGCCGGTGGCAATTGCTTGAGCCGCGTGGCGCCGACGGGCGCAGCCTGATCGGCTGCCTGTGGACCTTGACCGGTTACCACAGCCTGGTGTTGATCGTCAATGCGGGCTGGGGCCACGTCACCGGCGCGGTGGATGCCGGCCCACTCGCCGAACGCGATTGCCAGTTTCAGGATTGCCTGGCCAGCGGCCCATTCCGCCCGGTCACCGCCGCCACCCTGCGCGACGAAGCCTTACGCGTCAGCCTGCCACCCTGGGGTGTACAGACCTGGCGCGTCATGCACGTGCGCTGAGCGCCCCCCCCACGAAAGCGCGCGTGGTCGAGCCCTCGCCGGGAACGCCCATCGGACCATCGCCAACCGCAGAATAGATGTCATCACGATCGGCATCGAGATTGAGCAGGCTGGAGCCGTCGCGAGGGAGATATGAGACGTGGCCATCAGCATATGCTGCCGGAGATTTCGCCCCGGGGTGGGCGTTATGGTCACGATCGACAATGACCACTCGCCTGGATGTGCCATTTGTGGGGATCGACCAGTCGTAGGAATAACCCATCTGCGATGGACCTTGCCTTGCCCATTCTGAAACAGACGTCCGTGATCCGACCGGCCCCGCTGGTGTTTTCGGGCGTACCAGAGGCTTGGACGGACAAGCGAAGACTTTTTCCGTAAGATCTCCCCCCAATGCTTGTGACAATAATTCGAACGAAGCAATCGCCGTGGCTGTCGCATCCATTTTGTGATCCCCCACCGCCACCCAATCGCCGGCGGAGTTTGCCGTGAAAACCGGCCACACCGAATCACTGTCATTTGAATAGACCGACATTCCCAAAACGAGTTGGCGCTGTTTATTGCTGCACAATTCGTGCCTAGCGCCACGCTTGTCTATGAACCACGTGATCGGCAAAAAAACGCCGGCAATCACCAAGAGCAGCACGACAACAATGCATATCTCGACTAAACTCATACCGGCACAGGTTATCTTGGTGTTGGTCATAGCACCACCCTACCACTAAAATCTAAAACCGCCGCTTGGCAATTTGTAGAAATTGCCAAGCCCTGACACGCCTCGCTAAGAAATAATCACTCGGTCGCATTTAACCGGTTATTTTTATCGCACACAATTGCCAACCAAGCTGTCGCCTCGACAGGGAAATCAGCTTTTCGGCGCCAGCAGATAATGTCCGACCAGCCATTCGTCGCCGGCGCGGTAGTTCCACAACTCTTCACAGGACATGAAGAACATCCTCCAGCGATTGAATTGCACGGCTGGGTCAACGCCGGGTGCGGCGAGCACCTCGCGGGCTTCGGCTTTGTGCTGATCGATGTTGTTCAGCCAGGCGCGGGCGGTCTTGCCATAATGCGTACCGTTGACCGCGATGGCGTCTTCAACAACGAGGTCACGATTGCAGGTGCTGAACAGATCGAAACTCGGCATCTGACCGCCGGTGAAGAAGTGGCGCGACATCCAGTTGCCATCGTCACTATCATCGGCTGCGGTTTCAAAGGGATAGGTGTATTCACGATGGACGAAGATGTGGGTCCACAGTTTACCGCCTGGTTTCAACCAGCCGCTGATGCGGCGAAACAGTTCATGGTAGTTGCGCAGGTGTTCGAAGCATTCGATCGAGACCACCCGGTCGAAACGGTTTGTCGTTTCAAACTGGACCACATCCCGCGTCAGCACCGTGAGATTGCTGAAGCCACGCTCTTCGGCCTTGGCGGTGATGAACTCGCGCTGAGACCGACTGTTCGAGATCGAGAGGATGCGCGCATTCGGAAAATGCTCGGCCATGTACAATGACAATGAGCCCCAGCCGCAGCCGATCTCGAGAATGTCCATGCCGTCGCGCAGCCCGGCGTGGGCCACCGATTTGGCGAGCATCGCTTCCTCGGCCTCGTCCAGATTGCGTACTCCTTCGCCCCACCAGCCCGAGGAATACTTCAACCGTTTACCCAGACACAGCTCGTACAACCGCGACGGAACCTCATAATGCTGGGCATTTGCTGCCGCCTGTTCGATGGCGAGCGGCGCGGTGACCAGATCGGCGAGGTAGCGCGCCCGGCGCTTGGCGCCTTCGGCCGAGGCCTCGTCGCGCAGCCGCTGAGCAAGCAGCCGGCGGATGCCACTGCGGGTGAGGGCATCGGGAATGATGCCGTGTTCGACGAGGGCGAGAGTCAAAGACATGGTGAACTCGATGTGCTTATGTTTGAGAGGTGCGGACAGGTAAAGGTATGAACACCGACGTCTCACGCTGATAGGCCCGATAATCGTCGCCGCGGGTCTTCAGTGCCCGAGCCTCGGTATAGGGAATGCCGGTGACGAACAGTAGCAGGACCAGCAACAGTGCCGGCACCGCTAGAGTCCATGGGCCATGCGGGCCGCCCCACGCGAGAGCGACATAGGCGAACCAATGGAGCCACTCGAAAAAATAATTGGGATGTCGCGAATAGCGCCACAGCCCACCGCGACAGGTGCGTCCGCGATTGGCCGGGTCAGCGCGCCAACGCGCTAGTTGGCGATCGGCCAGGGCCACCAATCCCAAGGTCGCAAACCACCAGCCGACCGCGATGGCATCGAGCGCACCAAGTGGCCGCAGGTCATCGGCGCCAACCAGGAAGGGCAGCGAGAACAGCAGGACGCCGCCCGCTTGCGCCTGATAAAACCACGAAAAATGAGCGTTCGCCCGAGTACCCCAATGGGCGCGCATGGCGGCGTAGCGGCCATCCTCGGCAGGCGCCTTGACCACCCGATCGATGATCAGATGCAGTCCCAGGCGCAACGCCCAGGTCGCGATCATGCCGGCCAGCAACCACCGCCGGGCGAACTCGCCGTCGCCCGACGCCGCATACCACACCGCGCACGCGCCGATGCCCAGGGCCCAGGCCGCGTCGACACTCGACGCATCACGCGTCCGCGTCTGGATCCACCACAGGATCCACATCACGCCACTGATGAAGAGAGCCGCTATGAGGAACTGGGTGGGCATCGGGTCAACCTGATGAGTAAGGGGACGGCGATCGCATAGGCGAGCCCGACGGCAATCCCGAGGGCGAGTTTACCCTGTGGGGCGAGCATCGCGCCGAAGGCGACGCCCCCGAGGTAGGCTCCGGGCGCACCCAGCAGGCCGAACAGCATGGCCAACCACAGCCGCGGCCGGAGCCACGCGAGACTGAGATCCAACGCCAGGCCAAGCTGCAACCACAGCACCCACATCCACGGTGGCGACAGCCGACCATCGAACATCCCTCCGGGATAATTCGACACGCCGCTGAAGCCGAGGGCGGCATCAACCGCCAGACCGACCACCAACGATACGGCCATCACCGCCACTGCGCGCGGCCAGCGACCCCAACCAGCGACCAGGATCACGGGGATCGTCGCCACCAGGCCGACCCACGGCAGGCCCTTGCCCGCGGGGATGACCGCGGCGAACCACGCGAGCTGCCAGAGCACGGCGTAGAGAATATTGCGTTTGAGCGACATGAGACCTTCGGGTGCGAACTTGAAAAAAACGCCCTGAAAAATTCCAGAGCCGTGTCGGCGATCGTCAGCGTCTGCCGGTATCCCACGCCGCGCGACCGACCAATTCCGGATGGTCTGCGGCGCGCCACCCCGGTTTGGCAAAGACGAGGTGGGCGACCCCCAAAGCGCGTTCAGCAAATCCACCGGCGCAATAACTCAGGTAGAATTCCCACAGGCGTTGAAAGCGATCATCATAACCCAGGGCGCGCAGATCATCGGCCTGAGTCTTGAGCGTGGCCCGCCACAGTTCGAGAGTCCGCGCATAATGCGGCGCGAAATCATCCATCTGCACCAGGTTGAGGTCGCTGTGACGCCGCGCCGCGCCGACCAGGGCCTCGACCGAGGGAATGCAGCAGCCGGGAAAGATCCGGCGCTTGATGAAATCGGATTCGCGCGC
>JANYGY010000002.1 GCA_025362255.1 Planctomycetales bacterium | reverse complement strand
CATCGTAGAGCACCACCGTCGCATCGGGATTCGCGGCGGCGGCGGGGCGCTGGACGACCACGCTCACTTCGATCATTGCCGGCGCATTGAGGGCAGGCTGGTTCAGCGCGGCGCCGCTGGCAACAGTGGCGCGATTGACCGTGAGCGTGACCAGGAATTCGCCGCCAAGCGACACCGGGCGGCCGAGGACCACCGGCACCAGCGGCGCGTTGGTGCCATCCTCGGCGAGCAGACCCTGCAACTGGGTGCCGCTGATGCGCGCGAGGTAGCGCTCGATGTCATGGTGGGCAGTGACCAGTTCACCGTGGGTGCGTTGATACAACCCGCTGAGGGTGTCGCGTTCTTGGGTCAGGGCCGCGAGTTTCTGCGTGAGGCGGACGTTGTCGGCCTGAGTGGACTCAAACGCCGCGACGCGACTGCGCGCTTCGCTCAGTTCGCCGCTCAGGCGTTCGCTGTCGCCACGAAACCGCTCGACGCCATCGGCCAGGATCCGCGCCAGCCGTTCTTGCTTGGCGGTGGTTCCGGCGAGATCGCGATTGAGCGCGGTGAGTTCGGTCGTGGCCAGCATCGCCGCGGTGGCGCGATCTTCGGCATCGAGCAGGCGAGCCAATTCGGCCTGGGCATCGCCGAGCTGTTGGCGCAACAAGGCGACGCGGGCACTGTCGCCACCGGCGGTCTGCTGGAGGGTCGCGAGCTGATCGGCGGTGGCGGCGGTGCGCTCTTGCAGCTCTTTCAGCTGGGTCAGGTCCGCCTCGTGTTGCGTGCGCAACGCCGCGAGGTCATGCGGGTCTTGGGAGTTGTGGGCGACGGTCGCGAGATGAGCGCGGAACAATGCCAGGGCGCCGCCATCGAGCGCGGCCCCGGTCACCAGTCCGACCAGCGCTGGCACCACCAGCCACGGCCAGCGCTGGCGAGTGCGGGTGAGGGTGCCTGACGGTTTCGCAAGATCGCTTTGTGCCGATTCGGAAGCCGCGGCGAACAACGCGTCCGAGTCCGAGGCCGAGGAACCACCACGGCCGATGCTGAAGATCCGCGTCCGCGCGAGTTCGGGATCACGGTCGATCGCCAGACGTTCGGCGGTGTCGAGATCGTCGAGCGCGAGCGGCGCGAGAAACACCTGGGTGGTATCGCCGTCGGCTTGGCCGGGGTTGGCGTCGAGCCCGCGGATGTCGTGAAACCGGGTGAGCCGGTTCCATTGGAAGTCGGTCACCTGGGCACCGGCCAGATTCGCACCGCGCAGATCAGCGCCGAGCAGGACGGTGCCGTCCAATATCGCGCCGCTGAGATCGGCCTCGCGCAGGTCCGCGCCCACCAAGCTGGTACCGCTGAGATTCGCACCGCGCAGATCGGCGCCGCGCAGGAGCGCGTGACGCAGGCTCGCACGACGGAGATTGGCGCGCGCCAACACCGAAGCGGTCAGATCGCAGCCATCGAGCAGCGCATCACGCAGATCAGCGCCGGTGAAGTCGCGCCCGGGCAACCGCAGCTCATTGAGATTGATGCCAGTGAGGTGCGCCTCGACGAACGCACTGCCCGCTGGGCTGAAGCTTTCTGAAGAGGTGCCGGCGACGAGCGCATCGGCATGCAGGAACAGCGCTTTGACGTAGGGATCGGCCTTGCTCACCGCGGGATTGTGCCAGATGCAGAGGCCCGATTCACCCGGCGCGTGGTGCGGGCAGGTGTGCCGAGGGTCGGCGAAAAGATGCTGACAGCTGCCCATTAGTGATGCGCCTCGTGGACCGTCGCCGGACTCGGCTCGGCGGCGTGGGCTGGTTCGGCATGCGTGGCTTCGGCAGGCGGAGCTTCAGCGTGCGCGGCTTCAGCGTGTGGAGCTTCGCCATGCTGAGCTCCATCAGGCGTCGCCCGGGCCGAAATCGGCTCGTTGCCGGCGGGCTTGGCGGATTCGCTGACACCGGCAACAGCAGACAGGCGCAGCGCGCGTCGGCGCAGCTCATGGATTTTAGGACTGTCGGGGTGCTGCTGGTAATAGGCCGTGGCGTGGGCGATCGCCTTACCCGGATCGGGCCGGTGGTCGGCGTAGATCACCGCCAACAGATAATGGCTTTCGAGATCGATGGGATTGGCCAGGTCATCATGGCCGGTCGCCACTTCGCGTTCGAGACAGGTGATGGCTTGGGTGAAATCACCGATGCCGAACCAATAACGTCCGAGCATGCCGTTGGCGCCGGCGAAATCAGGCTCGCTGCTCAGCAACTGGCGCAGCTCTTCGCGCATCGCGACCAGCTGCGGCGGTTGGCTGCGCGCGAACCACCGGGCGCGCTGCCAGCGCACTTCATTGCGCTCACCGACGGTGACTGCGCTTGCGACCTCCAAGGCGCGATCGTAATCAGCACGCGGATCGCCCTTGCCGGTCAGCTCGCGGGCCTGCGCCAGATTGAGCCAGCCGGCTGGGCGTTCGGGGCTCAGCTCGACCGCTTGCTGCAACAAGGCCTGGGCTCGTTCAGCGGCGTTTGGCAATTGGTTCAGTCGGCCCAACAGCAGGGTGCCCAGGTTATAGGCGGCAGCGACATTGGTGCCGTCGAGTGCGAGGGCCTCTTGGTACGCGCGGGCGGCGGCGTCCCATTGCTGCAGGCCTTCACGGGCGGTGCCGGTGTTGGTCCAGTATTGGGCGGCATCGGCGGCTTCAGCGGAGGAGGCGGTGGCCAAGCGCGCGGCATCCTGAAAGCGATCGGCGGCTTCTTGGAACGCACCGCTGCGCCACGCCAGCCAGCCGAGGTTGCACAACACTTCGGGCTGATCGGGGGACTGCACCAGCGCCTTGCGGTACCACTGGGTGGCCTCGTCGAACTGGCCGAGTTGCTGATAGGCGAGACCCAGATTGTAGGTCGCCCAGAAATAGGTTTTGTCGGCTTGCAGGGCTTTGCGGTAATGGCCGATGGCGGTTTCGTAGCGCCCCTGGCCCAGCTCCATATTGCCCAAGGTGGTCAACTGCGCGGCGCTGCCGTCAGCCAGCACGGTGAGTTCGACCGCGTTCAGACCGCCACCAAGACCAGGGCCCACGAGGGCGACCCCCAGCAGCGCCAAGCACAGCAGCGCCAAGTCCAGCACGCGGTGCATGGTCGTGTTCTACCCGGGCCGGCGGCCGGGAGCCGGCGCAGGACGATCGGCGAGCAGCATGTCGGCCAGCTCTTGCGGATCGGCGGTGTACGAACCATCAGCGATGCGCGCCCGCAGATCCTCGACCTTATGCAGATTCGTCGGGTCCATGGTCTTGAGCACTGCGACATAGCGCTCGATCGCGCCGGCATCACCAAAGGTCACCTGATCGGTGGCGCCTTTGACCCCGGCTGCCGCGGCCGATGTGCCTGCCGTCCGTACGGCAGCCTCGGCGGCACGTTTGCGTACCGGGGCGTCGGCCGGGCGAAGATCACGGGGAATGTCCATGGTAGTCCTTCCGGAAGGGCTCCGGTTCCAATGAGTATCGGCAGCCCTGACCCGGGCTTGAGGACAATCTTGAGCCGCTTGCGGAAGTCGTTCCAGCCTAGCTGGTTACAAGCCCAGCTGTTTACCAGCCCAGCTGTTTACGAGCCCAGCTATTTCCAGAAGCACAGGCAGCGCAGCACGCCACGCAGACTGACGCCGGCGAAAGCCGTGACCCAGGCAGCGGCGCGACGATCCGCGCGACACAGCGCATCGACTGTGGCCGGACGCAGCATGCGGTCGAGCGGGCTGGTCAGGGCGGCGCCGTGGCTGCGATGGAACCGCAGGACGGATTCCAGATGGCTGGCGGCCAGGTCACTCCGCTGGGCCTGTTGGAACGCCTGCGCGAGTCGCACCGCCAAGCGCGGGAAGGGTGGCACGGTCAACAGGTCAGCGGTGGAGGGTGAACTCAAATCCGGCGAGCCAGAGGTTTCAGGTTCGGCGACGGCCCAGGCCTTTGGCCAGGCCGCGATCAGCAATCTGACCAGCGGCATCTGGCGCGCCTCAGCGGACGGTGGCCCATGGCGATTGAGTCGAGCCAATGCCCACGGTTCGCCTTGTTCCTCGAGCGCCACCACGGCGCCGAGCAACGCCCGTTCGAGTGACGGCACCGCCGGCAGGGCCGGGTCGTCGAGCACCGCCAGCACGTCGGCAAAGCGTCCGCGGCACGCGTGGCATTCGCCGATGATCGTCGCGGCCTCTTCGTGAGCGTGCAGGTGCTCGTCCCACACGCTGGTCGCGGTGATGCAGGCGGCCGCCGGATCACCCAGCGCCAGCTGCACCCGTGCACGCAACAGCCGCGCGACGATCGATTGCTCACGACTCGGCAGGATCTTGGCCGAACTTGGTGATCCATTGGACTCACCTGGCCCAGCAGGTTCAGCAGATTCAGCAGATTCAGCAGACTCAGCCGCCATCGAGAGCACGGCATCGAGCTGCCGGTTGGCCGTTTCCAGTTCACCACCCGCCAACGCCAAGCGGACCAGCAGCAGGCGATTGTCGAGATCGAGGTCGGCTTCGCGTTCGAGCAACACGCGAACGCCAGCCTGGGGCGTGCCGGCGTCACCGCGGGTAGCCGCCAGGGCGGCCTCGCGCAGCAGCGCGTGAAAGGGCGCACTCGCCCGCGGCAGCCGGTTGGCGATTGCCGCGCATTCGGCACTGGTCGCCGCAAAGCCGAAATGGCGCAGGCGGAAAGCACAGCGCTCAGCCGCCAGATCGAGATCCTCGGGCTGCTGCGCCTGCAGCCGGTCCCACAGGGCTGCCGCCAAAACGCCATCTCCAGCGCGTTCATGGAGCACCGCGAGCTGGCGCAGGAGACCGCTCGGCAGCTCGCCAGCGGAGCCTGCGGCGGATGAAACAGCCGCTGCTCCAGCCCCAGACGAAAGCTCAGGCGTAAGCTCAGCCGCAGGGGTCGACCGCAGGTGCTGTTCGACGTGACGAAGATGGCTCATCGCCGCCGGCAGATCACCGCGGTGGTCAGCCAAAGCCGCGCCCAGGATCCGCGCTTGGACGTGATTCGGATCGCGCGCGAACACCTCAGCCAAGGCCGCATTGGCCGCCGATGGATGGCCGAGGGCGAGTTCAAGTTCGGCCAGGTGGAGGCGCGCGCGCAGGCGGGCGGCCTCGTCGGTGCCGGCGGATTCGAGCACCAGGTAACCGGCCCGGCGGGCTTCGATCGGTCGTCCACCTTGGGCGAAGATGTGCGCCGCGTCACGCCACGGTACGGCCGGATCGCGGGTCTCGAACAACGACAGCAATCCGGTCGCCTGGACCGCGGCGTCGGCCCCGAGCAAAATCTCCAAGCGCGCACGGCGCACCCGCAGCCGCGCATCGCTGGCCAGGCTTGGCGGGTTTGCGGCGGGATTTTTTTCCGCCAGCACCGGCTGGCTGATCGCCATCGCGCGCGTGCACAGATCACGGGCGCGGCCCAGATCCCCACGCCGTTCGGCGAGCACCGCGGCAAGTTCCCAGGCCGGTTGCAGGGTCAGCGGCGGCACGCGTTGCATCAGCGCATCGAGCAGCGCTTCGGCCTCGGCGACCTTATTTGCGGCGACCAGCACCTGGGCCAGCAGGGCACGATATTCAGGGCCGGCCAGTTGCTGATCCGCCAGCTCGACGGCGGTGCGCGCCGCCCGCTCGGCCAAGCCAAGATCGCCGGACTCGGCCGCAAGCTCGGCCTGGATCGCCCACAATTGCGGAATCTGCTGCTCAAGAGCCAGGGCTTTGCCGACGTCGGCAATCGCCTCGGCGCGCTTGGCTAGATCGTGGCTGCGAATCGCCAACCGCCGGCGGGCCTCGGCCAACATGCCCCACAGCGGGGCGCAGTCGGGCAACGCCTTGATCGCCGCCAAACCGACGATCTCGGCATCCGCCGCGCGATCCTCGCTCAGCAGATGCTCAAGACGTTCGCGCCACGCCCACAGATAAGTCGGATGCCGTTCGAGAGCCCGCTCAAGGTACGGCACGGCGAGATCGCGGCGACCCTGGCAACGCAGCAGGAAGGCCTTCAAGCCGTCATTGATCGGCGCGTCGGGTTCCAGCTCGCACGCTTCGCGATAGGCCGCATCAGCTTCGATGTGACGCCCGCTCTGCGCGGTCAGCTCGGCCCGTTCGCGCCACGCCCAGGCGTACGCCGGGTCGAGCTCGATGGCCTTGGTGAGATGCGCCAGGGCCTCGGCTTCGCGTCCATCGTGACGGAGGAAATCACCATAATATCCGTAGGTCACCGCGTGGTACGGATCCTCGGCCCGGGCCCGCTCGAGGTGGCCATAGGCCTCTTCCTTGCGCCCCAAGTGACGGCAGGTGTCGGCCAATTCGTGCAGCACCCATATCGCGCTCGGCGCGCCTTGATGAGCTCGTTGATAATGCTCGCGCGCGTCGGCGAGGTTGCCGGCCCGGCGAGCCAAGGCGCCCAGCTGGGCATGGGCCCACGGATTCTTCGGATCGAGATCAAGCGCGGTGGCGCACAACGCGGTCGAGCGTGGGACATCCGTCTCGGTCAGCGCCTGGGCGAGTTCGACATGGGCCCACGCCGCAGTCGGTTCGGCGGCAATGATCTGTTCGTACAGTGCTACCGCCGCCTCGCGGTTGCCGTCTTCGAATTCGAGTTGCGCGAGATGACCGCGGGTCCAATGGTCATCAGGCGATGCGTGCAATGCTTCGGTGTAACGCCGGCGAGCCTCATCGACGTCACCCAGCGCGCGTTCCGACTCGGCCAATTCGGACAAGACCCAATGATTGTTCGGATCCAACGCCAACGCCTGCTGCAGGCATTCGCGGGCTTCGTCCGTGTCGCCGAGCTGGCGTAGACAGGCGCCAAGGCGCGCCAGGACGCTGGCCTTCAACTCGCCGTGACCAGACCCGCTGCCTTCAAGTCTGCTTGCATCAAGTCCACCCGCGGCGATCAGGCGGGTGAATTCGCCGCGCGCTTCGTGGTAGCGGCCCTGATTGAAATACAGGTCACCGAGCTGGTCGTCGGCGCCTTCATCGATGACCTCACCGCGCAATGCCCGCTGGCTGGCGGCGGCGGCGATGAAGTCCTCGCGCCGCACCAGGAACAGATGGCGGAACCGCTGGAATGACGCGGAGCGGCGATGGCTGCCCTGCAATTGTTCGAGCAGCGTCCGGGCCTCATCCAGTTGACCGGCGCATTCCAACGCGCTCACCCGCCCGAGCATCGCCCACAGGTCGGTCGGCATCCGCGTCAGCAGATCGCTGTAACGCTCTGCCGCGTCGCGGAAACGCCGCTGGCGCATGAGCTCTTCAGCCTCGTGCGCGAGACGGTCTCCAGGTTGATCAAACGGCTGATCGAAGTCACCCATGCTCAGAGCAGTGTAGGTATGCCAGCCCTACGCAAACCCCCGAGCCACGTCGCAGATTTAGGATGAAAATCAGTGCGATTTTCTACCCGCAGCGATCACCTGGGCGAGATACGTGGCGCGCACGCCACCATACCACGGCGCCCAATCGCGGCGCGGAATCAGCGAGGTGACCATCAATCCGGCGCCGTTCTTGGTGGTCTGCACCCCGCGCGCATCCCAGCTCGCTGAATCGAGCCAGCGATCGGCGGCAGCGGTGTTGCAGAACACCAGCGGAGTCGCGGTTTCGGCCGCGCGCACGCTGCAAAATGCGGGAATGACCGCGGCCTTGGTCCCGGGATCGGGATCCACTCCGGCCATGTGCCCGATCATCAGATTGGCGTCGACCTCCAGCTGCGCGAGATCGTTCCAGACGTGGGGGAAGCGCACATCGTAGCAGATCGCCAGGCCCAGGTGCCAGCCGTCGACCTCGATCGTCACGGCTTTGGTGCCGGGGCGAAAATGGCTTTCGTCGTGCGGCGTCAGGCAGCGCTTGCGATAGCAGGCCCCGAGGGCGATCGCGTCATTGGTCCACCCACCGGCCCCGTCGCCGGTCGCACTGCCGAGCACGAGGGCGACGCCGGCGCGTTCGGCCTCGGCCAGCAGATGTTCTTGGGTGTCGGCAAGCGCACAGCCCGGCAGGTCAGCGAGGCCAGCGCGCGCTGCCCCCGGATAGCCGGTCAACGCGCATTCGGGGGTCAGCAGCACACGCACTTGCGCCGCTGCAGCCGCGGCGATTCCGGCGCGAATGCTCGCCGCATTTTCAGCGACCTCGGCGGTGGCGGTGAAACTCCAGCAACCGACGCGAAGCTGCGCGGCGCTCATGAGCGCCGGATCTGACCGTCGCCGCGGCAGACATATTTGTAGGTGCACAGCTCGGCCAGCCCCATCGGCCCGCGGGCATGCAGGCGATTGGTGCTGATGCCGACTTCGGCGCCGAAACCGAACTGGCCACCATCGGTGAAGCGCGTCGAGGCGTTGTGATAGACGCAGGCGCTGTCGACCTCACGCAGGTAGCGCTCGGCGACCTCAGCATCTTGCGTGACGATGCTGTCGCTGTGATGGCTGCCATAACGATTGGTGAAGGCGATCGCCGCGTCGACATCGGCAACCACCGTCACCGCCAGGATCAGAGCGAGATATTCTTCGGTCCAATCTGCCTCGGTGGCCAAGGCGGTGCCCGCCGGCAGATGCGCCAGCGCCGCCGCATCGCCGCGCAACTCGACGCCAGCCGCGCGCAGCGCGGTGGCCAGACGCGGCAATGCCACCGCCGCCACCGCTTGATCGACCAGCAGATTCTCGATCGCGTTGCACACCCCCGGCCGCTGGGCCTTGCCGTTGAGCACGATCCGCTCAGCCATCGCCAAATCCGCCGCCGCATGCACGAACACCGAACACACGCCCTTGTCGTGCTTGATCACCGGCACCTTCGAGCACTCGACCACCGCCCGGATCAACGCCGCGCCACCGCGCGGAATAACGATGTCGATGGCGTCTTCGCGAGCGAGCAGCAGCGGGATCAATTCGCGATCCGTTTCCTGCACCAGCTGCACGGCGTCAGCAGGAAATCCCGCGCTGGCCAAGCCCGCCCGAAAGGCGCTGGCGAGCGCACGATTGCTGTGCAACGCCTCTTTGCCGCCCCGCAGGATGCAGGCATTGCCGGCGCGCAGGCAGAGACCCGCGACATCGACCGTGACATTGGGGCGGCTCTCGAAAATGCAGGCGACGACGCCGATCGGCACCGCGACTTTTTGCGCGCGCACGCCTTCGGCGATGGTGAACTCGGCGAGCACGTTGCCGACCGGATCGGGTAGCTCGGCGACCGCGCGCAGATCGGCGATCACCTCATCCAGCCGAGCGCCCCCGAGATCGAGGCGATCGACCATCGCTGGCGCCAAGCGGTCTCGTTTGGCTCGCTGCAGATCGAGGTCATTGGCGGCGCGGATCGCGGGCGCAGCCGCAGCCAACGCATCGGCGGCCGCGCGCAGCGCACGTTGGCGGTCGGCATCCGACCATACCGCCACCACCGCCGCCGCCGGCCGGGCAAGCCGGCAGAGATCGTCGACGTGACGGGTCAGATTCGTGAGGACAGCGGCATCGTGAGCAGGAGCGGCAGACATGCGCGCATCATGCCAGCTCAAGACAGCAGGGAATCGCGCACCACCATGATCCGCTGGGCGGTCTCGCGATGCCGGCAGCTGCCCGCGCAATCTTCAAGCGCCCGCTGCAAGAGGACTTTGGTTGCGGGCGGACAATCCGGCAGGGCCTGGACCAGTGGCAACTCGATGCGCTCCCAGGCGCGCGGCAGGGCTTCAGGATCTTCGCGCAGGGTGTTCAGCGCTGCGACCGCCGCCACGCAACGCGCCGGACCCTGGCGATCGAGGACGCGCGTCAGCAGCTGGTTCGACGAGCGCCGAAAAAGGAAACCCACGACTCACTCGATCGGGGTACTCGGCTTTTTGAAACCGTCTTCGACGTCTTCGTCATCGTTGGTCCAGATTGAGGTTTCCTTCATCTCACCCTCCCAGGTGAACGCTTCGCGCAATTCCACCTTATCGAAATTGGCAGCGTCATAAACGAACACTGGACGGAATTTATTGAAGCCGAAGGCACCGGGCGGGAACCGCCACGCCGGGCCTTTGAAGAAAATATCGCGATAATTGTTGCTGCCCAAGCGCAGCTGCGAAATCGGTTCTCCGCTGCGGTCGCCGATCAAGGTCGCGCGGATCATGTGGTGGGGCTCGTCGTTTTCGGGATCGTACAAGGGATCCGAATGGATGATCTGCCACGGCACCGGATCGCGGTCAGCGCGTGGGGCATATCGGGCAACAATCTGATAGGTCTTCTGCAACTGTTCCTTCGACTTGCCGAATTTCTGGGCGAGATCCTCCCAATTGCGCATGTTCTCCCACCGCCAGCGCGGCAGGAACAGCGGGGATATGAAATAAGCGAGGATCAGCATCGGAACGACCACGACGATCGTGGCGATGCGGGCGCCATTTTTTGAAGGAGTACCAGCCATGATAAGATCCTATCTGGTCGAAGTGGCGTAGCCATCGGGGTTGCGGCTCTGCCAACGCCAATGGTCGGCACACATATCATCGATGCCGCGGGTGGCGGCCCAGCCGAGCAGCTGCTTGGCGCGGGTGGCATCGGAATAGCAGATCCCGATGTCGCCGGCGCGGCGCTGCGAAAACAGGTACAACAACAACCGGCCGACCATCCGCGACGCGGCGTGCAGCATCGCCAGCACACTGGTGCCGGTGCCCGTGCCGAGATTGATCGCAGTGCACCCGGGCAGCGTCGGGGCCTTGGCCAAGGCGGCCAGATGGCCCAGCGCGAGATCGACCACGTGGATGTAATCACGGACGCCGGTGCCGTCTTCAGTCGGCCAATCGTTGCCGAATATGGTGAGCTTGGGCAGCTTGCCGACCGCCACCTGCATCAAGTACGGCATCAGGTTGCTGGGCACCCCTCGCGGATCTTCGCCAATCTCACCCGAGATGTGGGCGCCGACCGGATTGAAATAGCGCAGGAGCACGATCCGCCAGGCCGGGTCAGCGATCGCCAGATCGCGGCAGATACCCTCGATCATCAGCTTGGTCGCACCATAGGGATTGGTCGTGCGCAAAGCCTGGTCTTCGACGATCGGGATCCGTTCCGGATCGCCATACACCGTCGCCGAGCTGGAAAAAACCAGCGTTTTACAACCGGCGTCAGTCATCGCCCCAAGCAGATTCAAGGTCGCGCCGAGGTTGTTGTGATAATAGCGCAGGGGTTGCTGCACGGATTCGCCAACCGCTTTCAGGCCCGCAAAATGGATCACCGCATCGATCTGATGACGCTTGAAAACCAGATCGAGGCCCGCCCGATCGAGCAGGTCGAGCAGATGGAAATCGACGGTCTTGCCGGTGATCCGTTCGACCCGGCGCAAGGATTCCGCGCTGCTGTTGTCGAGATTGTCGACCACCACCACCCGCTGCCCCGCGTTGAGCAATTCGAGCACGGTATGTGAGCCGATGTAACCGGCACCGCCGGTGACGAGAATGGTAGACATGCCTGAAAACGTACGTCAAACCGGCCAGTGAAAAGGCGGAGGGTGAACATCACCCTCCGCCTTTTGCCCTTCGCTGGTGAGGCCTGCGCTCAGCCGGCGACGGCCACGTCGCTCAGCGCATCGATGCCCGGCAGCACTTTGCCCTCAAGCAATTCGAGCGAGGCTCCACCGCCAGTCGAGCAATGGGTGACTTTGCTGTCGGTGCCCCACTTGGCGGCAGCGGTCGCGGTGTCGCCGCCACCGATGACGGTGATCGCGCCGCGCTGAGTGGCCGCGACCATCGCATCCATCGCGCCCTTGGTACCGTTGACGAATTTCTCGAATTCGAAAACGCCGAGCGGGCCATTCCAGATGATGGTCTTGGCGCGGGCG
This sequence comes from Planctomycetales bacterium, assembly GCA_025362255.1. Classification (GTDB taxonomy): domain Bacteria; phylum Planctomycetota; class UBA11346; order UBA11346; family UBA11346; genus CAIUVD01. The sequence continues at coordinate 14,519 of JANYGY010000002.1, read as the reverse complement.
AAAACCGCCGCATTGCGCTTGATGGTCTCCGGGCCGCAGTCGAGGCCTTCCCAGCCGGCGGGGATGCCGGTGGCGACGGAAACGGTCTGGGTGTTGGCGTCGGGCGCAAACTTGTCGGCCGCGATGAAGTCGACCGGCAGGTGGATCTGCACGCCCTTCGCCTTGGCCTTGGCCATCAGCTCGGGAACGATCTTGGCACCCTCGGGATCGAAGATCGATTTGCCGATCTCCATGTTGTTGAGGACCTTGAGAAAGGTGTACGCCATGCCGCCGCCGATGATCAGTTCGTTGGCCTTATCCAGCAGATTGTTGATCAGCTGGATCTTGTCCGCGACCTTCGCGCCACCCAGGATCGCGAGCAGCGGCCGCTGGGGATGGTCGAGCACCTGGGCAAACGCATCGAGTTCCTTCTTCAACAAAAAGCCCGCCGCGCGCTGCGGTAGTTGAACCCCGACCATCGAGCTGTGCGCGCGGTGCGCGGTGCCGAACGCGTCGTTGACGTAGACATCGCCGAGACGTGACAGCGAGGCGCGAAATTCAGCGACTTTCGCCGGCTCGGCCTTGAGCACGGTCTCGGTGCCATCGGCATTCTTGATTTTGACCTTGCCTTCTTCTTCGATGTGAAAGCGCACATTTTCAAGCAACAGGACCTCGCCCGGCTTGAGCGCTTTGGCCGCCGCTTCGGCCTCGGGGCCAACCGACTGGGCGCAGAATTTCACCGGACGGCCAAGGCGTTCGGCGGTCTTCTCGGCGATCGGACGCAGGCTGTATTTGTCGACCACCTTGCCATCCGGACGACCGAGGTGGCTCAACAACACCACCGAGGCTCCGTGGTTCAGGGCGTACGAAATCGTCGGCAGCGCCGCATCGATGCGTTGGGTGTTGGTGATCGCGCCGGTTTTCTTGTCTTGCGGAACGTTGAAGTCGACGCGCATGACCACGCGCTTGCCCTGCAACTGGAGCTGATCGATGGAAAGCTTGGGCATGGAATTCTCGGATGACGTGAATGGTTGAGCTGAATGGTTGAGCTGAGCGAATGCTGGAGCGCGCGATGGTTACCACTGACCAGCGCAGGCAAGCCGGTCTTTCCCGCTGCGGCTCACTTGCCCTCAACCTGTTGGCGAAGGCGATTGAATGCCGGCAGCGCTTGATCAGCAGCCCACGTTCCCGGCCATTTGGTGGTGATATTCTGATACGCCTTGGCGACATCGATCAGGGCGCCCTTGGCATTGCCGGCTTTCTTTTCCGAAGCCTGAGTGGCGCGCAGGGCTTTCCACGCCGACCATTCCTGGGTCACGGGTTTGCTTTTACGCAGGGTTTCCAGGCGTTTGCCCACATCTTTTTTTCGTGCCGGGTCGATGTTGGCGAATTGCGCGTGCTCGGTGAACAAGGTCAGGATCCGGTGCGCGTCAACCGGCTCAGCTACGTCGGCCGCGGCGATCTGGGCACTCGTCCACGCGTTCACCAATTGTTTGCCCACGGTCTTGTCCGCGAGCAGCGACGGCAACCGCAACAAGGCCTCGTAGCGGCTCAGCTGCGCCGCCGGATCCTTCAGCGCGGCGATGTCGGTCAGCTCCTGGGCGATGCGCGCCGCCCCCTGCGCGCGTCCTGCCGCGTCAAGTTTCGGATGCGCAAGACAGGTCGCGAACAGCAGCCAATCCATCAACGGTTCCGCGCGCTCGCCACTGTGGACGGCGGTATCGTGGGTGCCCGGATCTTCGATGAACCATACCTGATTGCCGGCCGCGGTCAGGGCCATGGCCGTCGCGCGCACCGCCGAGATGTCGTGCGTGGTGTCGGCCAAGCCGCCAACATACACCGCCGCGATGTGTTTGGGCAGACCACCCGCGCTATGCACGTTGACCAGGACGCCGGCGCATTGATCGGGATGCTTTTTGACCAAAGCCACGCTCGCCGCGCCGCCGCCGCTCTGGCCCATCGCATAGCGCAGGCACGGATGGAGCCGCAACTGCTTTTCGGCCGCGCCCCAGACCAGGTCCTGGGCATGATCGATGACATCCATCGGCCCATTCTTGCTGTCGTTGATCGCCACCACCACCACCCCGCGGCGCTCGGCCCAGGCCTCCAAGCCATGAGCACCCGGATTGCCGCCCGGACTGGACGTATACAGCACCGGAAAGCGGACCTCGGGCGAAGCCAGGTACGCGGCCGGCAGGTAGCAATCCCACGTGGTGTCCTGCTCGACGATGGCTTTGTTCCAACCCGCATGCAGTTCAGCGCCAACCACCACGGGGGCGCTCACGCATGCGAAGAGGGCCAACACCGACAACACACCAGTGATATAGTTCATGCGCCGGACCCTGTTCCCGAGCGCAACCGATCAACCTGCAAACCATCAACCACTGACCCCAATCATCAAACAGCAGATATCACGACGGAACAGGAGTGCGCAGACGCGCAGAGAAAGGCAGGAGGATGAAGAAGAAGAAAGCAAGATGCGGGGCTGCCTTGCCGCCCTCACTGCCTTTCTCTTAACCTCCTTTTCTCCTGTTCCTCCCCTCTCTGCATTTCTCCTGTTCCCCGTGGTCCCCGTGGTCCCCGATGGCTTGCCAGCCGCCCTCACTGCCTTTCTCCTGACCTCCTTTTCTCCTGTTTTCGCATTTCTCCAGGAACCCTGAATCGATAGACCAGCGTTTCTCCTTGTCCGGGGGGCCGTCTCCAGACCATCCGCGGCCCTATGCTTGCCACCGCCGGACTCGGCATGGCCTTCGGTCAGAAGGCCTTGTTTGAAAACGTCAGCTTAAAGTTTACCGCCGGCAACAGCTACGGCCTGATCGGTGCCAATGGCACCGGCAAGTCGACGTTTCTCAAGATTTTGACCGGCGAGCTTGAGCCCTCCACTGGCCAAGTGATCAAAGAGCCCGGCAAACGCATGGGCTGGCTGAAGCAGGACATCTCCGGATTCGAGGCCTTTCAAGTCATCCAGGTCGCCTTGATGGGCCATCAGGATATCTGGAAGATCCAGGCCGATATCGATCGTCTGAGCGCCAAAGAAGATTTCACCGACGCCGATGGTGAAAAACTCGCCTTGTTGCAAGAGCAGTTCGGCGAGATGGATGGCTACAGTCAGGAATCCAAAGCCGCTGAAGTACTGACCGATCTGGGAGTGCCGCCCGAATTGCACCAGAAGAAGATGTCGGAGATCAACACCGCGCTGAAAGTGCGCGTCTTGTTGGCGCAGGCGGTATTTTCAAATCCCGACATTCTCCTGCTCGACGAGCCGACGAATAATCTCGATATTCCGGCGATGGTGTGGCTCGAACAGTATCTCGCGGACTACGAAGGAACGGTCATCGTGGTCAGCCACGATCGTCATTTCCTCAATCGCGTCTGCACCCATACCTGCGACGTCGACTATCGCACCGTGCGGATCTTTTCCGGGCCGTACGATGTGTATCAGGCGCAAGAGCAGCTGGCCCGTGCCCAGCGCAGTAAAGAAGGCGGCCGCGTCGAGCGTCAGGTCGAAAAACTCAAGAAGTTCGTCGAGCGTTTCAAGTCGAATGCCGCACGTTCGAAACAGGCGACCAGCCGCGTCAAATTGATCAACGAATTGTCCGGCCAGAAGGTCGTGCCGAGTTCGCGGGTTTCACCACGCCTCTACTTCAAAGTTCCCAAACCGAGCGGCCAGGACGTCATCAAAGTCGAGAATATCACCTTTCGCTACCCGGGCGGCGATCGGGACATGGTGCGTAACTTCACCACTCGTGTCGACCGTGGCGATCGCTTGGCGATCGTTGGCCGCAATGGTGTCGGCAAAAGTACACTGGTGCGTTTGCTGCTCGGCGAGCTGACGCCGCAAAAAGGCAAGGTCGAGTGGTCGACCACCACCAGCCGCACCTACTTTCCGCAAGAGGGCGGCAGCCTCTTCGAGGGCAAGGGTGAACTCTCCATTTTCGAATGGATCCGCCAGTACACCGAGAATCAAGACATCAACAATATGCGGGCGATGCTCGGCCGCATGTTGTTCAGTGGCGACGATGTCAAAAAGCCGGTCGGCGTCCTGTCGGGTGGCGAAAAAGTCCGCTGCCTATTGTCGATGGTGATGCTTGCCGAAGCCAACACCTTGATTCTCGATGAGCCGACCAGTCATCTCGACATGGAATCCATCGAGGCGCTGCAAGAAGGCCTAGAAGAGTTCACCGGCACGCTGATCGTGGTCAGCCATGATCGTGAGTTCATTGATCAGGTCGCAACCCGGGTGATTGTCCTCGATGACTATGCCAAAGGTGAGCCCGCGCCGCTGACCGACTGGAAGGGCGATTACCTGACCTACCGCGCGACCCGGAAGCTCGAATAGATGAGCCCGCGGCCCGCCGACCGACGTTCAGCGTTGCGCACCCTGCCGCGAGCGGCAGCGGCCTTGCTGGCGTTGCTGCTGTCGGTGCTCGCCGGCCCGCGTGGCGGCAATGATGATCGCCGGGCCGATCGTCTGTCCAATGAAGCTGCCCAGAGCACCCCGATCGCGCGCCCGTTGGCGCCCGTGGTGCAGACCGTCGCGTGCGGCCTAGTCCTGGCGGCGACCGCCGAGGTCGACCTTGTTGCCCGGATCGCGCCGGTCGCCGTGGCATCAGTCACCGCGCACCCGCTGCGCGATACGCCGGTCGCTGCCCGCGCACCCTGAACGCGCGACGCGGTTTCGCTCGTTGAGATGGTTAGACCGCCGGCCATCACCTACCCCCTATTTTCAAACCCAATTACCCACCTCAGGTTTCCATGTCACTCTTCAATCGCGTTGCCTCTTCCATAACTTCTTTCAGCCAGCCGGTCATCACCCCGATGATCCTGCTGCTCGCTACGGCGTCGGTGGCCTTCGCCGAAAACGCCGGCCCTGAATCGGCGCCTTCAGCTCCCATGACACCTGATGCCCCGGCGGGCGGGCCAGCGGCCGCGAGTGGCATGGGCGGCATGATGCCGTCGCTCCTCCTGATGGTCGGCATCTTCGCGTTCATGTACTTCGTCCTCATCCGCCCCCAGCGCAAAGAAGAGAAGAAGCGCAAAGAGATGCTCACTGCGCTCAAGCGCGGCGACAAGGTCGTGACCATCGGCGGCGTGCACGGCAGCGTCGACACCATCGGCGAACAGACGATCGATGTGCGCATCGGCAACGGCAACGACACCTTGGTCGTCACCTTCAACAAGGGCGCCGTCAACGCCACCGTGACCACCGACGGCGCCGCCGACAAGTCGGGAAAGAAGTAATTCCATGCTGCGTCGACTCATCGTCATCGGACTGGTCGCGGCGACCTGTCTGCTTCTGCTCTTCCTGCAAAACAAAGTCTTTGTCGGCGATCAGGAATTGTCCGCCGAGCTGCGCCCGGTCACCCAGGGCGACGTCAATCCGACGATCTTCCAGGTCGTTCTCAAGGACGTCGCCGGCAATCCCGTGCCCGCTTCAGCGGATGATCGCGACGCGGTCGCCACGCGTTTGAAGGCCACCCAAAACCTGCCTGAACTGGCAGTCGCCTCGGTCACCTTCGAAGACGCCGATCGCCGCGTGCTGGTCACCGCCAAGGAAGCCAAGGATTTCAGCGACCTGCGCACTCGGATCATCGCCAGGCCGTACAAGCGGGCCAACGCGCCCCGCGACCTGATGCACATCACGCGTGGCATCGATTTGCGCGGCGGCGTCGAATTCATCTGCCGCCTGCGCAATGACGATGGACGGTTAGTGCCGGCAGACGACGAAGTCCTCGCTACTTTGCGTAGTCGCCTCGATGAGCGCGGCTTGACCGAGCCAGCGGTCGCGCGCTTGTCAAATGGCGACGTCCAAGTGGTCATTCCCGGCGGTACCAAGGCTGACGCCGCGCGGACGCGGCGGGTGCTCGAAACCACCGGGCGGCTGGAATTCCGCGAAGTCCTCGCCCAATATGACCGGGTGCAGCTCGGTGCAGCCGATTCGCCGGTCATCCCTAAGGCGAACGGCAGCGGCTACACCTTCGCCTCAGGGACCTATCACAACCGCAGCGACATCGTTGTAGCTCGCGAGTCTGAGCCCGGCGAAAAGCCGACGCTATTCTACCGCCTGGATAAGCCCTCATTGGTTGGCAAGGACGTCAAGGACGCCAGTGAGACGTATCACGAAGGCGGCTTGGCGATCAGCATCGAGTTCACGTCGATCGGTGGCAGTAAAAATGAAGAGTTCACGCGCATGGTGAAGGCCCGCGGCGATTCGGGACAAGGTACTGGCAGCTTGGCGATCGTGTTCGACGGGGTGGTCAAGCAGGCGGCGCACGTTGTCACTCCGAGTGGCGCGCACTGCCTCATCGAAGGCAAATTCACCCACGAAGAAATCGAGAACGTGCGCAGCGCCCTCAAAGGCGGTTCGCTGGCCGTGACCCCGGAAGTATTGTCCGAGCGGGTGGTCGGCGCGACCCTTGGCGAAGAGACGATCCGCAAGGGTTTGTTGGCGATGGCGGTGAGCTTTTTCGCCATCGTGTTCTTCATGCAGTTCTATTACGGCCGACGCCTGGGGACGGTGGCAAATCTGTGTCTGATCGCGACCGGATTCATCATCTGGTCGATCCTGTCGGTGTTTGGCGCGACGGTGACGTTGCCCGGTCTGGCCGGCCTGGTGCTGACCATCGGCATGGCGGTGGACACCAATATCCTGATCTTCGAGCGCATCCGCGAGGAATTGCGCGAGAACAAAGGCATGAAGGCCTCGATCGAGGCCGGTTACGACCGCGCATTCCTGACCATCGTCGACGCACATCTGACGACCTTGATCACTGCCTTCATCCTCTACTGGATCGGTAGCGGCCCGGTCAAGGGATTCGGCCTGACCCTGATCATCGGCATCCTGGTCAATCTGTTCAGCGGCGTGTACATCGGCCGGATGCTCACCGATTGGCTGTGCACCAAGGTCGACACGGTGCACATGGCCAGCTGGGTGCCCGAGTTGAAATTGCCGTACGTCGCGTGGCGACGCTTCGGTTACGCCTTCTCCATCATCACCGCGGTGCTCGGCATCGCCTGGTTCTCATTCGGTCATCGCTTGAATGGCAGTTCCTTTGAACGTCATTTCGACATCGATTTCACCGGTGGCAACATGGTCCAGGTGATCTTCCAGGAGGAGATGACCGGCAAACGGCTGGACGAGTCCATCGCCGCGGCGCACGCCAAGAACTCTCCGGAATTGGCGCTGATCGATCCGGGCGAATTGCGTAAGCAGCCCTATTTTGCGGATTTCGGCGGCGCAACCGATGCCAGCCGGCAATGGGTGTTCAGGTCGCGCGATGAACAGGGCGGTGCGATCGAAGCGCAGCGCGCGGTGATCGAGAAGCAGCGCGCCGCGGTGCAGCGCCAAGTCGACGACTTGCGCGCAGGTATCGGCCAGCCCGGTGAAAAGCCGGACGAAGCCGGCGCGCGCAAACTGGATACCGAGAAGCTCAAGCCGTTGCAGGCGCAGGTCGCCGACCTCGGATCGCAGATCGCCAATCGCACCGAGGCCTTCAAGCAGCAGCTCAGTGCCGCATTCCTCGGCAGCATCGGCAGCGAGGGCTCCGAAGTGCTCGCCGTCGATTGGAAGGATCGCGCTCTGACGATGCGGCTCGCGACCTTGGATCCGGTCGGCGCGACCACCGCGAGCGAGATCACCGCGCGACTCAAGAAACGCACCGAGATCGAAGATGTGATGGTCAGCCCGGTCGGTGCGGACAAGGCATTCAGCGCCACCGTGACCTTCAAGGCGGCCCCCGCCGCACGCCCGGAATTCGACCGCTCGGATGCGGTCGCGGCGCGGATCCATGATCTGCTGAAGAGTGACGGGGTCGGCGATGGTGAGCGCAATGCGCGCGCCACGGTCGCCGTCGAAGTCTACAACGACCTGATCAACATCGCCGCGGCGCAAAAGGTCACCGTCGCCCGGCCATTCCCCTCAAGTGAACATTTCAGCGGCCAGGTAGCCGATCAGATGAAGTGGGGCGCCCTGATCGCCTTGCTGTTGTCGCTGCTCGCGATCATGGCCTATGTCGCCTCACGATTCGAATTCCGCTTTGGTGTCGGTGCCGTGCTGTCGCTGTTCCATGACGCGGTGATCACCGTCGGCATCATCTCGTTCATCGGGGTGCGCATTGATCTGACGGTGATCGCGGCGCTGCTGACGATGATCGGTTATTCGATCAACGACACGATCGTGACCTTTGACCGCATCCGTGAAATCATGCGCAAAAATGGTCTTGATGGGGCAACGCCGTTATCAATGCCCGACATCATCGATACCGGCATCGCCCAGACGATGCCGCGTACGGCGCTGACCACCGGCACGGTGTTCTTGACGGTCCTGGTGCTGGTGCTGTTTGGTGGCGAAGCGCTGCACGCATTCTCGGTGACCCTGCTGATCGGCATCATCGCTGGTACTTATTCCTCGATCTTCGTCGCCGCGCCGCTGCTGTTGTCGTTCAAGGGTCGCATCATCGATGAACATAAGCCAGTCGATCCGAATGCGGCGCCAACCGACGATGAGGCGAAAGCAGGTTCGACGGTGGCGGTCACCCCGTGAGCGAGCTGCTGCTGGCGGGCGATATCGGCGGCACCAAGGCCAACTTGGTGCTCGTCGATCCGGCTGGCGATCCGCGCCAGCCGGTGTTCGCCCTGCGGTTGCCAACCAGCGATTTTCCGACTCTGGAATCTTTGCTGGCGCATTTCCTGAAGGCTTCCGGACGGACCGCGCGCCATGTCTGCCTGGGGATCCCGGCCCCGGTGATCGATGGCCATGTCGCGCCGGTGAATCTGCCGTGGCAAGCCCAAGAGCTCACGGTGGCCAAGAATCTGCACCTTGAGCGGGTGCGTTTTCTCAACGACCTGGTGGCGACGGCGCTGGGTATTCCCGAACTGAACGAATCGGAAATCGTCACCTTGAATCCCGGGGTGCCGCGGGCCACTGGACCGAAAGCAGTGGTCGCCCCGGGCACCGGCCTGGGCACCGGCTATCTGCTGCACGACGGTGTCCGCTATCGCGCCTTTGGCGCTGAGGGCGGGCACGCCGATTTCGCGCCCCGGGGAAATCGTCAGCGTCGGCTACATGCGTTCCTGGCGCCTGATGACGGCTCGGCCACCGCTGGCCAGATCAATGTCGAAGCGGTGTGTTCAGGCCGCGGCATCGCCAACCTCTGGCGTTTTTTCGGCACTGAAGGTCTCCTCGATCGTCCAGCGGTCGAGGCGCAGGTCGCCGCCGCACGCGACCCCACCGTGGGCATCATGCTGGCGGCCGCGACGCCAGGCGACAATCCGCGCTCTGCGGCGGCAGCGGGCGAGTTCGTCGCCATCCTGTTGCAGGAGGCAGGCAACGCGGCGGTGCGCTGGCTGGCCTCGGGCGGCGTGTATTTAGCGGGCGGGGTGTCGCCAAAGGTCCTGTCGTATCTGCAAAAACCGGGGGCTTTGGCGCCATTTTTCGCCAACCGCCACCTCTCGCCGCTGCTGCGCGAAACGCCTTTGCAGGTGGTGATCAATGACGAGACGGCGGTACTCGGCGCGATTTCCGGCGGACGCGAATTGTTCTGAGGGTTTTCCGCGCAGCGAACAAACCTTACGCTGAACGAGTGAACGGAATCGCTTTCGCGGGGCCTTGCAGCAAACGGCGGATGCTGGCGGTGACCCCAGCGACATCGAGGCCCTGAGCTGCCAACTGCTGATCGCGGCTGGCGTGGGCGACCAGCTCATCGCGGACGCCGACCCGGGTGAGGCGCAGATCGAGGTCGGCGTCGGCGATCGCTTCGGCGACCACCGCGCCAAAACCCGCCTGCAAAGCATGATCCTCAAGCGTCAGCACCTGACGATGCGTCGCGGCGAGCTTGGCCAGCAACGCCGCATCGAATGGCTTGGCGAAGCGCGCATTGACCAAGGTCACGCCGGCGGCTTCGGCCCCAAGTCCCTCCAATGCCAACCACGCGGTGCGCACCGGCGCGCCATAGGCCCAGATCATCAGCGGCCGCTCTCCCGCTTGGCTGGAATCGCCCGCGCGGATGACCTCGGCCTTGCCCAAAGCGATCGGCGCCGGGGGGGCAAAACATTCGGGGACTTCATCTTTGGGATAGCGGATGACATATCCGGCCAAGCGGCTTGGCGAACCGCGCTCGGCTTCGGCCCAGCGCAGCATCGCGGCCAGCTCAGCCCCGTCTTTCGGTGCCAGCAACGTCAGGCCGGGAAAACAACGGGTATACGCGATATCGTACAGCCCCTGATGGGTCTCGCCGTCTTCGCCCACCAAGCCGGCGCGATCGAGGGTGAGGACGATGCCGAGATTGCGTTGGACCACGAGCTCTTGAAAAATCTGATCGAAGCCACGTTGTGCGAACGTCGAATAGTGGGCGACGATCGGGCGCAGGCCGCTGATCGCCAAGCCTTCGGCGAAGGCGAACGAATGCTGCTCGCAGATACCGACATCGTACATCCGATCAGGATAGACCTGACCGACCGTGCGCAGGCCGGTGCCCGATGGCATCGCCGCGGTGATCGCGATCACCCGTTCGTCATCGCGCATCAACTCGACGACGGTATCGGCGAACACCTGCGAATAGGTCTTCACCTTTTTCACCGGCGTGGCGCCTACCGGCAGCGCGGCGAGCAACGGTGCACCAGTCTCGACATCGAACCCTTTTGGTCCGTGGAATTTCAGCGGATCGGCGATGGCCGGCTCCCAGCCGCCACCTTTTTTGGTGTGGACATGAATCAGGATCGGCCCTGGACGGATCTGCACCCGGCGCAGCAAGGCCTCAGTCGCAGCGATATCGTGGCCATCGACCGGACCGAAATAGGTGAAGCCGAGATCCTCGAAGATGTAACCCGGCGACACCAGCTTGTGGGCGACCAGCTCGATGTGTTCGGCCAGACGCTTGAGGTATTTGCCGCGCGGCAGGGCCTTCAGCGCGTTTTTGAAGCGTTCGTGCAAATGCGTGAACACCGTGCCGGTGCGGATGCGATCGAGATGCGTATGCAGCGAGCCGGTCGGCGGATCGATGAAGTTGCCATTGTCGTTGAGCACGACGATCAGATCGCTTTTGAGCTGGCCGGCGTTGATCAGACCTTCAAACGACATGCCGCCGGTGAGCGCCCCGTCGCCGACCACCACCACTGTGTGCCGACGATGCTTCTGCCGGCGATAGCCCTCGGCGACGCCCACGCCGGTCGAGATCGCGGTCGATGAATGGCCGACTTTGGCGAGATCGAATGGACTCTCCAACGGATCCGGAAAACCCGAGATGCCGCCTTGCTGACGATTCGTGTGGAAGGCCTGGGCGCGACCGGTCAGCAGCTTGTGCGGATAGGCTTGATGACCGACGTCCCACAGGATCCGGTCCGAGGTGAAGTCGAATACGCGGTGCAAGGCGATGGTCAGCTCGACCGTGCCGAGATTCGAGGCGAGATGACCGCCGTGGCGCGACACCGTCTCCTTGATCCGCAGACGCATTTCGACGGCGAGAGCGGTCAACTCGGCGAACGACAACTTGCGCAGATCGGCAGGAGCGAGCAGCGAGTCGAGCATGGTTGCGGGCATGCGTTCAACCTACACCCCGGGAAAATCGGCCAAGGAGCGAAGCCGCTCAAACGGACAGGATCGCAGCCCCGTCGAGTTTGCCGCTGTAGGCTGCTAGCAACGGGCGGACCTCGGCAGCGAGAAACGCATCGACCTGCTCGGGCGCCCGGCCGATGAACGTCGCGGGATCGAGCAGCTGATCGAGCTGACCGTGGATGGGGGCGAAGAATGCGTCGCGTTCGACGCGCTGGATGAGGTCATTGTCGCGGCCGTGCTGTTTCACTTCGGCGGCCGCTTCGTGACTGAGCACGCGGATGCGCTCGTGGACTTCCTGGCGATCGCCGCCGGCTTCGACCATCGCCATGATCAGATTTTCGGTGGCCATGAAGGGTAGCTCGCTGTCGATCCGCCGCCGGATGACCTGGGGGTAGACGACCAGACCCTCAGCGACGTTTTGCAGGATTCCCAGGCACGCATCAGCCGCGAGAAACGCTTCGGGGATGCAGATGCGGCGCACCGCACTGTCATCCAGGGTGCGCTCCATCCATTGCACCGCATGGGTCTGATAGGCGTCCTGCACCAGCACCATCAGATGGCGCGACAACGAGCACATGCGCTCGGCGCGCATCGGGTTGCGCTTGTAGGCCATCGCCGAAGAACCGATCTGATCTTTTTCAAACGGCTCTTCGATCTCCTTGAGGTGCGCCAGCAGTCTCAGATCGGTGCCGATGCGATGCAGCGACGCGCCCAGCGAGGCCAGCACCGCCAGCACGTCGGCGTCCTGCTTACGCGTGTAGGTCTGGCCGGTGACCAGGAACCGGCGGGTGAAACCACAGGCCTTGGTCACCGCTTCATCAAGCGCTTCGACCTTGGCGTGGTCGCCATGGAACAAGGTGAGGAAACTCGCCTGCGTGCCGGTGGTGCCTTTGACGCCGCGAAAGCGCAAGTCTTTGCGCGCGCGCTGCAAGGCTTCCAGGTCCATCGTCAGATCTTGGAGCCACAGGCATGCGCGCTTGCCGACGGTGGTCAGCTGCGCGGCCTGGAAATGCGTGAACCCAAGGGTCGGCAGCGCGCGGTATTCTTGGGCGAAACGGGCCAAGCGATCGATTCCGCGCGCCAGCGATCCGCACAGCAGATCCAGCCCATCGCGCATCGCCATCAGATCCGCATTGTCGGTGACGTAGCAGCTGGTCGCCCCGAGATGGATGATCGCTGCGGCCTTCGGCGCGACGTGGCCATAGGTGTGCACATGCGCCATCACATCGTGACGCCGCTTCTTTTCCTCAGCTGCAGCAAAGTCGTAATCGATGTCGGTGACGTGCGCCTCGAGCTCGACAATCTGCTCCGCCGTGATCGCCAACCCCAACTCACGCTCGGCCCGCGCCAACTCGACCCACAACCGCCGCCAGGTCTGGAACTTGCGATCGTCGCTCCACAGCTCGCGCATCGGAATCGACGCATAGCGGGTGCAGAGTGGACTGACGTAGGTGCTGTGGCTGGTGTCATTCATGGCGGCTGCGGAGGGTGCCGCCGTCTGCCATCAGGCAACATTGATCTGCGGATATTTCGAACGTCGCGACCGGCGAAATAGATCAGGCGCAGATCCGCGTCGATTCACATTCTCGAGACCTATTTGGTCGATCGCTGATGTTCGTGCACCGCCGGCCATTCATCGGATTGGGTCGAGACGACCTGTTCGCGAACGGTCACCGCGTGCCACAGGGCACTGCGGCCATTGTCGAGGCTGGGGGCGGCGGAGATCGCGGCTGAGACGTAGAGCTTGGCCGCGAGGATCGCCTCGCGCAGGCTGTCGCCTTTGGACAGACCGGCAGCGATGGCAGCTGAGAAGGTCGCGCCCGTACCGTGGATCTTGGCGCGCTGCACCGTGGGAAATGAAAAGTGGCGAAGACCGTCGAGACCTCCGAGGACATCAAGGCTGTTGCCCTGCAAACCGCCGCCGGTGACCAGCGTCGGGCAGCCATACCGGCGCAGCATTTCCTTGGCGGCATGCTCCATGTCTGACCGGGCGAGGACTTCCTCCATGCCGGTAAGCAAAGCGGCCTCGTGGCGATTGGGCGTGGCGAGCGTCGCCCGGGGCAAAAGTTCTTCTTTGAGACAGGCGACTTGTTCGGGTGACAACAGCGGGATTCCCCTGCTGTCGCGCGCCACGGGGTCGACCACCAGCGCCAGCGCTGGGCGCTCGCGCAACCAGCGGGCAACCACGCGCATGATCGCCACGGTCGGGCAAAAACCGACTTTGACCGCAGTTATCGGCAGATCTTCGCCGGCGGCTTCGAGCTGCGAGCGGACCACGGCCTCGGGCAGTGGATGCAGGGAATGGAGACGGCCCAGACTATGGGCGGCGACTCCGGTGACGATCGACACGCCATAACAGCTGAGCGCGGTGAAGGTTTTGAGATCAGCCTGAGTGCCACCGCTGCCGGAGGAATCCGACACGCCGATCGACACGCAGACGGCGGGGAAAACTTCGTGCTGCGGCATTGGGCACCTCGAACTTCCTGCGATGGTACGCCGGATGACGAGCCGTACAACGCCACCTTACTGTGACCTGCAAGCCATTTGGAATCGTGCATGACCGCCGCTGAATTGCGCCGGCGTTTGGAATCTCCGCCGGCGTTTCGGCTGGCTCTGGGATTGTACGCCGTGGCTTTGGCGCTCGGGCTCAAACATTTTCTGGTGTGGGATCAGATCCTGGTTTTGGAAGGCGCAGGCCTGTGGCCGGTGCTGTCATCGTTGCACCCGCACGCGCTGCGCTGGCTGGTGATGCAGCCGGCGTTGGCATTTGGACATGTCGGCATCGCTCCGGACGCGGCATTCACCGTGATCTGCTTTGGACTGATCTGGATCACCGTTCGTTTGCTGGCTCGCGCAGGAGCCATCGCTGGCGGCTGTCCCGAGCGGGAATCCGCCTTGCGCATCTGGCTATTCCTGCCTTTGGCTTTGGCGACTTTTCTGATGAATGGGCGACTCATTCCGGCGTTTGCGGGAATCTCTTTGTTGGTGG